>NZ_JASCPN010000038.1:0-52355 GCF_029960155.1 Pseudomonas sp. PS01300
TTCTTTTCGGTCACTTGATTGACTGCTTGGATTTTGAATTCTTCGGGGTAACGCGGGTTGCTCATGGCACCTCCTAATTGGCCTCAGTTTAAGGCAAAGAGGTGTCTACGAAACCCGGGGCGATTCAGGGATGGTGATCTTGCGGGCTCCTGGATTCGATGTTGAGAGCAGCCAGTTCGTCGTGGCCAAAATGGTTGATACCAATGAGGCCACCTTCACGCAGTTTATATGGGATGCCGGCAGGGCCTTTCTGCAGCCGCTGCACCCATCTTTTCCTACCGTTGAAATGGCGAATGGACTTTGGTTGGCAGGATTGTCAATGCCAAGCTGCGTAGATCCTCGCTATAGGGCAATGCCCTCACCAAGCCCAACCGGCAGCTGCGCCGAGATCTGCATGGGCTGGTCTCTGACCTCAAATGGTCAGCGATCGAGCTATGCGGATAGCGGAGCGCCTGAGCGAAGCAGGGAGACCCTATCTAACAGAAACGAAGCGCTTCAGGAGCAGCGGATTAAAGCCTCGTTGGCCATTCGCACCATCTCCAGCCATTCGTTGGTCGTGACCTCGTCGCAATACTCAAGGCGCTCAGCCTCTAAGATCGCCTGGTAATACTCGGCCTCCTCAAAGGCTGTGCCCTTCATGTGCCTCGACTTCCAGCTGATAAAAGCCTCTGATCTAAAGTTTGTAGAGTTCACGCGGGCTCTCCATTGCTATAACGCCTCCATTGCTCATTGGCAGCCATACGCCATCGGTAAAGAATAACTGTCGCGCGCCGAGGAGGCTTGTCCGCGCCCGCCAATTATTACGCCTGGACGCCTTCGATCTCTTGATACGGGCCATAAGAGTACCTTTGACTCCCGAGATCTTGCCATATACTCATGGACAAAATAGTGTTCATCTCGACAGCTAATGGAGAGGCGCCACCATGGCCCGTGTTTGCTAATCCAGAGACCGGCAAGCCGTATGTGGAAACCTATTACGCGTGGAACGCTGCAAGAAGGCATGCAGGCCTGGCCGGTTTCCGCGTACACGATCTTCGCAACTCGTTTGCAAGCCTTCTGATAAACGCCGGGCGGTCGCTCTATGAAGTGCAGAAAATGCTCGGGCAGACGCCGATCGAGAGAATCCAACGATACAGCCACATTGCTGATGAGACGCTGCTCGCAGCCGCCATCACTGCAGCCGAGGCACTTGGCGGGGCTCTTGTTACGCCCAGCGCGCAGGAGTAGAGGAAGGGGATGGGGATGGGTGGCTTGCTTCTCCGACAGAGCTCTCTTGGGCAGTCAGCAATCGACCGCTACCGAGCCCGCGCTTGGATCGCTACAACACCGAGCTAGACTATTTGATAGGTGGCTAGCTATCTAGAATGGCTATCTTCAGCCCTGCACATGACGTGCACCAACTGCAAAACGCCTTTACGACCGCCTTAGGAGGCCCATCTTAACGGCGGTCACTTTTTATCACCTTCGCCGATGGGTTAGACAGAGTCACTGCACTTCGTAGCCGTGGCTGCCGAGGATCTTGAGTTGATAGTCAATAATCCACTGGAACAGCGACTCAGCCAGGACCCGCAGGCGCTCCACTTCGACGGCAGGTGCACCTGCGTCCCTCGCTTCGTGATAGCGCTTCATGACCTCGATTGCCTGCTGCATCTCCGGGCCGTAAGGCATGATCATTCCTTCCAAACTGCGCGCCATCGCCCTGCTCCGATCAGTTGATCAGGACATATAGGACGTCTCACATGCCAGGTCCGCTATTCGGCTTCGCTCAAGCGCTGTCGCGCAGGATCAGCGCCAAGCGCTGGCCGCCACCTCAAGCTCTTTCTTATACCCAATGCGCTGTCGCCGTTCAGCGATGAGCGCCCTCGCCTTCGCCTCGTGACCGTCGGTCTGCTGGGCCACTCGAAAGAAAGAGATTTACCGAGCGCGTTTACCGCCGCATCGGCGCCATCGCCAAGCGCACGAAAGCCCCAAGTTTCGGATGCCTTTTGTTTCGGAACTCTTGCATGTTTTGACTAATAAATAAAAAAACCCGCAGGCCTAGATCTGCGGGGCTTTCGAATAAGGAGGCCGAGATCGGAATCGAGCCGGCGTAGACGGATTAGCAAACCGGGACAAAAATCGCCGCCTCATGCCTGCTAGCGGTAGAAATCAGTACCAAAACGAAGCGGGATTTTCACGCCTGTAACTCTTATTCTACAAGGGTCGCCTCAAAAGCTTTGGAACTGATTTTCTGCCCTTTTCCCCACCTCCAGTACTGCAGAAGTAGGGTGGCAAGTCGGGATATAGCGTCGATGGCGCAAGGCTTTAGCCCGATAACTGTCTGATTCAGAGCTGCCAGATTGTCCGGTTTTCAGCCAATAAGGCAGGGGGAAGTCCGAGGTAGTTTTAAGCAGCTTCCCCCCTTCCTCTGGCGCTCTGCCGACTGAACATCAATCTACGTGCCTCGCCTCTCAATCAAGGAAGCAATAAGTCACAACCACCAGATTTTGCTCGACACCGTCCAAAACTGGTCCGAACCGGCCCTAATCTCGGGTCGCATGCCCCAAGCCGAGTTGCTCGAAACGCCAGCCCGAACCCATCAGCTCCCACGCCATATGCTCATCCTTGACCCCGCCCCTGCACGCCGAATAGCGCGAGCCACCACCGATCGAGGCCCGGTATATATCAGGCCAGCCCGCCCTTGCTCGCGCCCAGACCGAGCTAGGGCTGCGTTTCCCTCGATCATCTGATGCAGATGAACAAGCGCTAGGCTCGCCGCACTGTCCGCCTAGATTGACGCCGCGATTGGGCCTCACGGGCCTGCATGACTGTGGGCGGAGCTGGGCTTGACACATCCGCCGGCTCGCCGCTATTACTTAATGATTAGCGCACGTATGGCTGGCAGGCCTGCAGCCCTATCAATCCTCGGTCGCCTTCCTCGATGAATGCGACGATTCGTTGAGCATGCGCCGGGACGCGGAATGGACGAGTTTTCAGTGGGGCTTGCGGCTATCTTTGCCGAGCGCCCGCATCTGGCACTCGGTCACGGCCTGGAATCTGGCCTCGGCAATCAAGCGTAGGCACTCAACCGCCTCCGGCCGCGCTCCCATATCCTTAGCATCGTGATATTTGCGCATAGCTTCAACAGCTTGCGCATAGACTAGGTGATCGTGAGGAAGTACTTCAGGGGGCTTGGACATACAGGCCTCGCGGGTCAGTGAATCGGTTCCGGCAACTGGCCGGCTTCGAGTAGCTGGAAATCCATTAACGCGTGGTACAGCGAATCCGCCAGCAGCCGTAAGCGCTCCACCTCTTCACGGGGGGCACCGCCAGCCATAGCGTCGCGGTGCGCCCTTATTGCTTCCAGGGCTTCGCGCATCAGCGGCTCGCCGGCTTTGGTCATGTCTTCCAGGGTACGTTTCACAAGCCGCTCCTTTTACCCAAACAGAGCATTATAGGCCGCTTGGCATGTAGGGTGCCGCAAACTGCGGATCAGCGACAACCCGAGTTCGCCGCTACCAGTTCCTTTTCGTACCCGATCCGCGGCCTCCTTTCGGCCAGCAGCGCCCGTACCTTCACCTCCAGGCTGTCGCTCCTGCGCAGGCTGGCAGCAGCCCATGGCCGCACGGACACCTCCGGCGACCGGCAGGGCACCTGCGGATCGACCCTGCCGCCACGCCCAGCGGGCGCCATCGCGCACACGATGATCGGCACCCTCATAGTCCAAGCTCCGTGTCGATGATCGAGGTTGCAGCCGCGCACTGGTTGCGACCGGTTCTCTCCGGCTGCAGTCGATTGGCTGCGGCGTAATCAAGATCCGCGATGGCTTTGGCCTCGCTGACCGCTTTTTCGGCGGCAGCCTGGCGATCACGCGCGGCGAGGACCAGGTCGCCGAGGGCCTTCTCCTGCTCCGTGGCCAGGCCTGCCAGGTTGTCGCGCGAGGCGAATTGGCCGCACCCAGGTTGTAGGTGAAGCTCATCAGGGCATCCCACTGGTTGGAGTTCAGCGGGACCTTCACCAAACACTCAGCCTCCGGCTCGAAGCGCTGCACATCGTTCAGCAGCATGCGCTCGGCCTGCTCCTTGGTGATGATCATGTCGGCCTTCACGCCACGAGTGGTGCCATAGCCGATAGTCCAGGCGCCTACAGCATCTTGGTACGCCTGCAGGCGCAGGCCTTCGAACAACTTGATCAGGTTCAAGCCGCGTTACGAGGTTCGCATGGGTTTTCTCCAGACAAAAAAATACCGCCAGGCGGCGGTCAGCGAGTTAACATTCCGATTACGTTCTCCATGCGATGAAGGGCGCTGGAGAAAATAGAGGCCCCGGTGATTGCGAACCACCGGGGCTTCGTAGTTTCAGGGTCCAGGCGAAGAAGACCCCGAGCGTGTCGGGGTTGTGTAGTGTTTGCCGCCGCCGAGTCTTACGCCGGCCCACATCAGCCAGGCGCGCCATCGTGTAACACCTTCTGCACGCAGCGCGCGATGCAAGACAGCGTCGGCTTCTTTGCGCGCCACCTGGCCTGTGCTATACAACCAGTCATGTACCTGTCGGCGCGTAGTTTCCGTATCCAGCCACCAGGGCGAAGAGCACGAACAAGAAGGCGTTGTGCAACACCTTGATGCTGGCAAAGTCGGTGGCGAGTCCAGCTGGAACAGTGATCGTATGCGCGTCATCCTCCAGCACCAGATCAGCAAGCAGCACGTGGGCCCACTTGCCGACCTACTCTGTTTTCAGCGTGGTCAGGAACTGACTCATGTTGGCCACCCCTCTTCGAGCATTTCAGCGCTAATCGAGCCGGCGACCACGGCGGCGAGCAGTTCACCCACCCGGTCGACGCAGGCCTGAACGTGGGCACGCACCGCCGAGGCGAGGACTATGACCCGATCAGCCGTCAACTCGACGAAGCCGGACGCGGTCTTCCACTTGATGCGGTACTCGGGATCAAGCGAGGCAGCGAATGCAGCACCGGTCAGCAGCGATTGGCTGTCGCGCTCGGTGTTGACCGCTAGGCCCTCGACGAATGCAACACCGGTCTCGACCTGGAATCGGCGATCCGCGATGCGCAGCGCCCACGTCTCGTCGAGAGCTGCCTTTTCTTCTTCGCTCAGTGGCACCTGCTCATGCATGACGACGACCACTTGTCGATCGAGGTCCGGGATCAGCGTCTCGGCGCCCCCTTCATGCAGGCGGCCAGTTCGCCGTCGCCGTTTTCTTCCGGCCACCAGGCGCAGTCTTGCACTCCCAGTTGCGGGTCGGTCCACGACAGGTCTAGTAAGGACTCGGGTGTCAAGCCGATGAGAAAGGCCGGGATGGGTTCGCGGGTGGCGAGCAACTTGGACCCATATATTAGATTTATCATAACTTATACTGACGGACCCTACGTCAACCGAAACTCATCGCAGGCAACGGCCAGGCCACTCCAATGCCCACCAGCGCCACGGCCCACCGTAACAACCCAGACTTCGCCAACATGGGCTGGGGCATGCTGGAGATCGACATAAAGCCGTACCTGACTGAGAAGGTGAACGTCACCCTTCCCCGCTTCGTGATCCAGCAAATCGGCCGATACGTGCGCGATCACAACGTGAAAAGCCGATCGTCTTTCCTGCAGATGCGACTATGGAAAAGCTTGGGAGGTAGGAAAGCAAAACCCCGGCCGATCTCCGGGGGTTTGCGTCAGAACGCTTGAACCTGGGACAACTGCGCCTCAGTGAACGCCTGAGTCGCCGGGGCCGAAAACTTCCACGTTTCGCCAGGGCCGATGTCCTGCCCATGCGCGATGGTGTTACCGACGACTTGGCCGGAAGCGTTGTACAGCTTGAACTTCACAAACACATTACGGAGCGTGGTCTGAGTATTATTTAGCGCGAGCCCCTCAACCGCAGGATAGGCTCCATTGTTTGTAACTTGGAGATCGGAAACAGTCACTTTCTCGCTGGCGAGAGTAGCGGTGGCGAATAGTGCAGCGGCTAGAGCAAGCATCTTCAGCATGGAGACATCCTTGAGAGTTGACCATCGGACCTAAACATCGCCTCAACCGTTGGTCATGTCAATACGATTGCGGCGGATAATCGCCACTTCTTCTTTCCATAAAACAGCTCACAGAGTCGCTGAACGCAGCTTCGCACGCGATTTCATGATGATTGAGCATACCTACGTGTTAAGAACGAAGGTCTATCATCACATTGACAGCATAGGGAGCTGTCCATGAAAGCAGACGTATAACTGAGCGATCCACTCAAGAAAATATTGCTCGTGAAACCTGACACCGATCTGGCGTCCCTGCCGGAGAAGACGCTACAGTTTGCGGCAGACATGACGTTGCAAGATCAGTGGGAGATTAACCCGAGCGAACCTCGAACAGGCTTGAACTCCCAAGAGGCGTTGCAGGCCCTGCAGGCCAAGGGCTTCTACGCCGCTACAGCCGACCTGCGTGTTGAAATTATTGAAGTCTAAACGAAAACCCCGGCTGCAATGGCCTGGGTTTGGCTGTGTCGCGTTGCGTCGCATGCCGGACATCGTGCCATAAAAACAGGTGTTTAGACGGTACCGTCAAGCGCCTGGTAACGGAAGTCGTGGGTCAGCACCCACTCGCCCTTGTCCTAGGCCCGCAGCAGCAGCGGGTCGAGGAAGCGGCCAGTCATTCCGCACCGCCGCAGGTGACTTCAACGCGATCCGGCGCGATCGCGGCGTTGACCAGGATGCGGTTGGCGGTGCGCACATCTGCTGGAGCAGCGCAGTAGGCATTGGCGGCGTAGCTCAGGGCCGGGACGGCACAACCCTGGAGCGCAAGCAGGCCGGCCAGCAGAATGACTTTCTTCATGCCACTTCCCCCATTGCTTGGGCATACAGATCATCCCAGGTCTGCCGGTGCGGCTTGTCTGGGCGCCATGTGCGCAGGTACAAGTCCCAAGCCTGCTGAATCCCGCCCACCGCAGGCAGCGGCGCCGGATCGGTCCACAGCATCAGTGGGGCGAACGCGGCAGCCAGCACATCGTCATGCTCCAGGGCGGCATAGACAGCCGCGTCGGTCGCCGGCACGCCCCTGGGCTGGCACACGAAGAGTGCCAGGGCTTGGGTGGTGGGATGCTCGAGCACGCCACGGACACCACCGCCCATCTCGAACTGCCAGAGACCTCGGGCCGGGCCGCCGATCTGCCGGCGATGGATCAACCGGCTTGCCTGCAGCCCAATGCTCAGCAGCATCTGTTCAGCGCGCCGGCCTGACATTTTCGCAGGCAGCAGTTTGAGCGCCGGGGCAATGGCCGAGACGCGGATTTGTTGCAGCATGGGTTTCTCCAGGCGAAAAGAACCGCTCTTGGCGAGCTGAGTAGCTGAAATTTGCAGTCTTGATCTTGGGGAGCCTTCAACCTTGAGGGCCAATGGATGTAGCGCTTGACGCGCAAAAAAATGCGCCGTAGGATCCGACCCCACGATCGCCACGGCGATCTCAGGATCACAATTTCGAGCTATAGATCAAATGAAGAAGAATCATCGCAGCGCGGCACAGATGACTGAAATTGCCATTGCCATCTATAAGACAGAGTTTCGCGGCAAGCACAAAGGCCGTTACACCATGACCCGAGATGATATTAAAGCGATTTCAGGCAGAACTAGCCTGCATCCAAGCGTGATTGCCGATTTTATTGCCGAGATGCTGGTAAATGAGTACTGCGTACTCGATGCGGATGGCGGCGGCACCTACAGCGTCGTCTCTCAAGCCATTCATCTCAATCATCGACGAGTTACGCGCAAAGTTCTCACGGAGGCTATCGCCAACTCAGATGATGAATGGGATGAGGCCGCGTAAGGGCCAGCGCTCCTCAATCATCTCAGCACTTATTGAGCCATTGGCCACGGCACCCAGCAACTCAGCCTCACGATCAAAGCAGGCCTGAACGTGGGCACGCACCGCCGAGGCCAGCGCAGTGACCTGATCAGCCGTCAGCTCGACGAAGCCGGACGCCGTCTTACACTTGATGCGGTACCCTGGATCGAGCGAGGCAGCGACTGCAGCGCCAGTCAGCAATGACTGGCTGTCGCACTCGGTGTTGACCGCCAGGCCCTCGACGACCGCGCCGCCGGTTTCTCCCTGAAACCGGCGCTCGGTGATGCGCTGTGCCCAGGCTTCTGCGATTGCGGATTTCTCCTCATCGCTCAGCGGCACCTGCTCATGCGTGACGATGACCACCTTGCGCCCAAGGTCTGGAGTTCGGATCTCGGCGCCCCACTTCATGCCGGCGGCCAGTTCGCCGGCGCCGGCTTCTTCCGGCACCAGGCTGCCGATTGCACGCCCAGCGATGGATCGGTTCATGACAGGTCCGCAAGAGCCGCTATTGCTTCGGCGTGTCCGACTGATAGAGGAAGTCAGGGACTGGCTCGCGAGCGGCGATGCCGTTCTCAACCTTTACCGTAGTTCGATCCTCACATATGCCACTCCCGCCGCACTGCCAGTACCACCAGTTCCCGATGTGTCTCCACCGTTGGTACCAGATCCGCCACCGCCGCCACTCCCAGCATTGCCCGGAGCGCCATTTGTAGCTTTGTCGGTACCGACAAAGCCACGGTTGCCGCCTACGCCTCCAGAGAAAAGACCCGACCTATTTAAGGAGCCTCCTTCCAGTAGGTTCATTTGCAATGAAGCAGAGCCGCTGGCGCCACCATTTTTGCCGTAACCGATAATCGCTGATCGTATTCCGTCCTCACCTTTCGCCCCGGTTAGGTTGATCAGGCCTCCGTAGGCAGCGCCTCCAGATCCGCCTATAGCACCTATAGAATCGAAGGCGCCGCCTTGAACTGGTCAACTATTTTTGGACACAGGTTTAGGTTTTATGCCGCTTCCTTGAGCTTTTTCTCCATGGCTACCGGAGTTTCATAGCTGTTGTAGCTGTGGAGGCGCCTCAGGTTGTAGCGCACCAAATAAGCCTGGACGTCCGCTCGAGCTTGCTCTTCGGTTTCATAACCCTCAGCAGGGATCCATTCTGATTTCAGGGCGCCGAAGAAACGCTCCATGGCGGTGTTGTCCCAGCATTGCCCGCGATGACTCATGCTCTGCTTTAGGCCGTACTCCTCGAGCGCAGCCCTGAATTTGTGGCTGGTGTACTGACATCCCTGGTCGGAATGAAACATCACACCCGTCGGTTTGCCACGGGACTCGGCCACCATGTGTAGCGCGTTACAGGCCAGCCTGGCGTCCGCAGTCATCGAAAATGCCCAGCCGACTAAAGCCTTGGCCCTTCGCGCAGAGGAGCGCGGGAGTACGACCCCTGAGCGAATTTTTCACATCAACGCCAACAAGGCGATCAACTCTGCAATGGGTATCGCCAGTGGCGCGCGCGACAGCCTGACGCTTGACCAGCAGCTCCTGCTCACAACCTTGCAGGCGGTGTTCCGCAACCAGCTCAAGGCGAGCCTGGATGCGGGAGAGGGACACAAGGAGGCAGCCAAGAAAGCGAAGGATGCCGCCGTCGAGTTCGTCAAGCACGCCGGGAAGCTTCTCATTGGAAGCTCCTAGCCGACCGCACCTGACCTGAGCCAACCCTGATTTTTGCGAAAGCCATCAATCGCGGCAGGCCCTCGGCTTGCCCAGAGAAAGCTTCACCAACCCAAGAGGAAACACCCATGTTTGGCAAATTGTTCGGTAAGAAAGGTCGTGAAGCCCGTGCTGCAATGCAGGTAGTTCAGAACCGCGACCTGATGCAGGCAATCGTCTACGGCGCCTTCTACGTCGCGGCCGCCGATGGCGATATCGGCGAAGACGAGCTCAAGAAGACCGAGAAGCTGATCGCCAATACGCCTCAGCTCAAAGGCTTCGGGCCGGAGCTGTCCAACACCATGGACCGCGCCGAGAAGGACTTCCACGACGGCGGCCATCGCATTCTGCGCATGAACGCTGAGAAGGAACTGAAGGACCTGGCCCACTCGCCCGAGGAAGCGGCCATCGTCATCAACGTCATGCTCACCATCGCCGAAGCTTCGGGCGACATCGACGACAAGGAAATGGCTGTGCTTGAGAAGGCGGCGAAGCTGATGGGTCTGAGCCTCAAGGACTACCTGTGAGGGGCTGGGCTCAGCGCAACATGGCGGCGTCACTGATCCTGTTCCTGGTGGCGTTCACGCTGCTTCTGATTGTCGTCACTTCCGCTCTGAGCCGGGCTAATTGCGCTTGGTACAGCTACCAAACCGAGCGTGAAACCCGCTACGCCGCCTTCGTCGGCTGCATGGTGAAGACCGGTGGCGGATGGGTTCCACGTACCGAACTGCGCACGGCGCAGTGACCAGAAAGGGGGTTGCTATCACAGCAGCCCCCCTCAGCTACAGGAGTTTGAACATGCTCTGTCTCACTCGGCGCGTAGGCGAAGTGATCAAGATCGGAAACGACATCAGCGTGCAGGTACTGGATATCCGTGGCGGCATCGCACGCCTCGGTATCGTGGCGCCAGCAGGCGTGCCGGTCGACCGCGAAGAAATCCGTCAACGTAAACAAAAGGAGCCACGCTATGGCCTTTGAATACGACAGCCGTACCGCCGACAAATTTGTGGTTCGCCTCCCCGACGGCATGCGCGACCAGGTGGCAGCGGCGGCCGACGCAGATGACCGCTCAATGAACAGCTTGATCGTCGTCGCAATCCGCGAGCATCTGGAGCGCGCCTCTCGCGCCAACGCTTTGCTGGACGCGCTGACGCTCGCCGCCGAGGCCAAGGGGGTAAGCCATGACGCAGCTTGATCGCATCAGCCTAGTCTTGAAAGCCCCGGAGGGCGGCAGCCTGGAGCAGATCGTGCACTTCGCCAAGCTCGGGGCCCATGTCTCGATCGGTCGCGGCCTGGCCGTGATCGCCGGCGCCAGCGACGGTGACCTGCAGCTGGAACTTGAGGAGGCGCTGGCCCGTGTTGGCGATGCGCCGCAGATGGTCGCGATTTACACGCCCTGGACCGATGTGCAGGTGCTCGACTTCCTTTCGGTTGCGCTCCGTAACGTTGTGGTTGAGGGGGACTTGCAGTTCAGCGACATCAACGACGCCATGCTGTATATGGCCGAGAAGGGACAGCCGGCCTTCTGCAAGGAATTCAACATCGACGACCACGTCAAGCTGGTGGCCGATGCTCGCCGGTACCGGTGGCTGCGGGATCGGGACGGTATCGAGCAGGCGGATGACATGAAGGTTGTCCGCGACACCTACTTCATCACCGGTGCCGAGCTTGACCGCGAGAACGACGCAGCCCTGCGCCTGGGAGCACTGGATCAGCAGGTGGAGCAGGAGCAGCAGCCATGACCCAGGCCAAGCCAGCCCGCAACGAGTTCGAAGACCTGGGCGAACGTCTGGTGCGCTTCGGGGGAGGCTCTCCAGGATGCCACCAGCAGCGTTGGTTATCTCAACCAGCTAGCCCGTGAATGCGGCATCAAGCTACGCCTACGGGTAGTCGACACGGAGGGCGCCACCCATGGGCAGCCTCGCTGAAATGGCGGCGGAGCATGCTCGCAGGGCCGGAAAGCGCATTCGTCCCGTTTGGAGTGATGAGGCGACCAGTCTGCTGATCAAGCACTATACGCTTACCCCAATGAATGAGTTGGCCAAGTTGCTCGGGAAGACACCTGAGCAAATCAAGAACAAGGCGAATCTGCTGAAGTTGCGGAGAGACCCATCGTTTCAGCACTCCACCCGCTTTCAGGCGCTACCTCGCGGGGCCAAGGCGCATAACTGGATTCAGCCTGGCGAGCGTCGAGATGACGGGCGCTATATCAGAGTGAAGCTACCCGATGGCAGCTGGGTGCTTGAGCACCGCTGGGTCTGGGAAGAAGCCAATGGCCCGATCCCCGACGACTGCGTGATAGTCGCCAGGGACGGCAACATCAAAAACACCGACCTGGACAATCTTATGTTGGTCACGAAGGACATGCACTGCCGCTTCAACCAGGTGCGCAAGTACCCGGCTGACTTGCAGGAAGTGATCCTCGCCCAACACGAACTCAAACGAGCGATACGGAAGAAGGCCGATGAAAAATAAGCTCAGCGACCTGCGTGACCATCTTTTCGCCCAGCTCGAGGCGGTCCGCGAAGCCAGTGACGAAAACCTTCAGAAGGAAGTCCAGCGTGCCCAATCGGTCTCGGATATCGGTCGGGTATTGATCGACAGCGCCAAGGTCGAGATCGAGTATTTCCGCCATATCGGCGGGGAGAATAGCTCCAGTTCGTTCATCGAGTCCAAGCCAGCCCTGCCTCCGGCGAAAGGAGTTCGCGCATGAAACTGAAGCCTGAATACGCGGAACGACTGCGTCAGCTCCTGTGCTCGCCTGATCTAACTCTTCGGAGCAAGCTGATTGTCGCAAAGCGCTATGCTAGACACCTTGCAGCGGTGCTTGAGGGGGAAATAAGTGGGATATTTGTGAGCCAGCCCGACAGGACGGATGCCTTTAGCTTCACCGCCGCTCGTCGGAAAAAGATGCGTTCGGGGACAAGGCGATCAGCCAGATCTCGCGCCGTTCATCGGGAAAAATTGCTTGCTCTAAGGCAGTCGCTGGCCGATATCGGCAAGTGGCTTTACTTAAACGATGTTGAGTTGACTCGGCTCAATGGGATTGAGGGGATCTGTGACCTTTTGGAGGTCAATCCGATGCATCGCGGGGAAGTGAGGGCGAATGCCAGCTATGAAGATCGTGCCATCCAGGCAGTCGCGTTTGACTGCGGGAACGAAAGCAGCGCGGCGAGCCTGTCAGGTAAGCGTCCTGCGGAGTGCAAGGAAGGCCCGTTGTTCAGTGCTCTTTACGAGTTGGCCAAGCGAGGCGCGGTGGTGGAGGCATAAAAAAACCCGCACCTTACGATGCGGGTTTTTCACTTCACTCAGCGGCAAGCCGCTAAAGCGAGGTCACGCTGGCCGATTAGGCTACGTGGCTGATAACACCGTTGTTAACAGTCAGGTCAGCAACGTTGACACCGGTCAGGGTGATAACGGCTGCATCTGGCGAATCGACGGCAGTTGCATCACCGGTAGCGGTGTGAGTAGTGGTGCTGCTGCCGTAGGCTGCGGTTTCGATAACAACCAGAGTATCCGAACCTTTCTGTACCAGGAAGAATTCGGCCTTGTTGTTGTCGCCGGTGGACAGAGCGCCACTGTTGTAGCTAACACCGTTACCGACAACGATCGAGTCACCAGCGCCGAAATTCTTAGCGGCGAGAATATAGTCGCTAGCATCGGTTGCCTTGTCGGCGAAGTAGAACACGTCTTTAACAGTGTCCGAACCAGTCAGAGACACGGCGAAATCGTGAGCGGCTACGTCGGTGTGGCCAGTGTTAAAGTCGCTGATGGCTTTTTCAGCAGCGGTGACTGCATCGGTTTGAACCTTGTAGGCATCTTCCAGAGCCTTGGCTGCATCGACATTGACATCAGCTGCTTTCGCGTCAGCCAGAATTTTCTCTGCGATAGCCTGGTCTTTGTAGTCTTGTACATAAGTACCGTCGGCAGCTTTTTCTGCGTCAGTTTCAGCTTGTTTAGCAACATTCTTAATCGAATCAACCGAAGCGGTAGCTTTGAAGGTGGCGTAGAAAGGAACGTCCTTCAGAGCGGTATCGATTGCAGCGCGCTGTTCTGCTGTGGTAGTGCCAGCGGTGTAGTAGGTATACAGCGTGGCGGCGTCAGTAACGGTGCCAGAAGTGTAGCCAGTGTCAACCTTGACGATAGCAGCATCAGCTACAGCAGCGTCGAACTTACCATCCGCCTCCAGGCCGCTCTTAGCTGCGGCAACATCAGCAGCTGCTGCACCTTTCAGTGCGGCGTTTGCCTTAACGGCAGCAACGTAAGCATCAGCTGCTTTCTTGCCAGCGGCATCCAGAGCCTTGTAGTCGTCGGCGGTCAGCTTAGCAGCGTCGCCTGCCTTAGCGGTCAGTACGGAAGTGGAATCTTTGATCTCGCCACGAGCCTTGGTAGCTGCAACGTAAACGTCATCCAGCTGGTCAGCGAACGAGTCGGCAGGATTCAGAGTGACTTTCAGAGTCTCGGCCAGCGAAGCGACTGCACCCTTGTTGGCATCTGCAAACGCTGCTTCAGAAGCATTGGCTGCTGCCAGGGCATTGATCAGGCCCAGGGCAGGAACCTGGCCGTTCACGGAGCCGTTAGAGATCTGCTGCAGAGCTTCAGTAACAGAAGCTGGATCGCTGGTGACTTTCGAAATGACTTCGGCGCCGCCTTGTGGGTTGTAGTCCGCACCAACAGTGTCGGTGTAAGTCTGAGCTACGAAGACTTTATTGTTGATGGTTTGCTGGTCCAGTGCACCCAGGTTGGTGATCATAGTGGCCAGCAGGGTGTCAGCGGCTACAGTGCCGTTGGCCAAAGCGGCAACCCAGAATGCTTTACCTTCTGCATCAGCAGCCCGGCCCAGGACGTTGGTGTAAATCTTGTCAACGAGGGCAGCGGAGTCCAGGCCAGCATAGGCAGCTTGGTATTCGGCGCTCAAGGTGAAGCCAGTAGCGACGGAAGCAATGGTGGCAGTGCCGTTAGCAATAGCGTCAGCCCAGAATTTCTGGCCTTCGGCATCAGCGGCGCGACCCAGGTAGCCGACGTACAACTGTTGAACTGCAGCGAGTTGAGCTTGAGTTGCCATGTTCAATACATCTCCAAGAATTAAGTCGATTCGACAGTCAGGCTCTTTTTACGGGCCCGTCAGCCCAGCCTGTGACTACTCCAATCCAAGGGAGCAGCCAGTGTGGGAAAACACCTTACGCCCTCTTGTCCGCGCTTTCGTTACATGGACCCACAGGCATAAAGCTCCCCCAATGCTACACAGGTTTCGGGCAGTCGAGCAAGACAAACCCTTCACGGAAAGAAGGATATTTTGCGGGGCATTTTCTCTGAACTAAAGCTGTAACAAGGAAGGAGTAAGACCGGAGCGTCTAAAGCCTGTCGTCATTCTTGCGTATCACATAGCCCAGGAGTAAATCGTCAAAATTTTGACGAGTCGCGTACCAAAAAGAAAGGTTTTGCCCAGCAGAAAGTCGTGGATATCTGCATCATCAGCGTCAATCCCTTCGAGCCGCCAAGCCAGGAACCTTTCCCAAACGCTCAGGCTATTGACTTAATGCGCCTGCATGGACCCGCTTTTCGAGGCCAATTGACCGACGCCCTGTAGCTTTATTACACAGCTGCGAATACGTTGAAGCGTGACAAGCGCCCAGCGAATTATGTCGGCCCCGGACCACGTGCAGGCGACACACGCCTAGCCACCGGAAGCCCCATCGCTGAGAGCATTAGGTACAGAGAGTCAACCTCAACGACGAAGCAATTCAATATTGACGATCTATTCGCAAATAAAGGGCGCTGGTTCGCAGCAGCTCGATTGGATCTCGAAGAAAAACTGCGTGATGGTAAGTCCGTTCTCCGAGATCTTGACGCTGCTTCTCGCCGATTCGCCAATAGACAACCTCCTCTTCATGTAATCGTCCTGCTGCCCTCACCCGCTACCTTTTTAGCAGACCCCTGGCGCCTGAGGACAAGATTTTGCCTTCGTCTTTGTGCTTGGGCATTGAGGCCGGCGTCAAGGAGTTCCACTAACGGTCTGCCCGGGGTCTTTGACAGAAGGGGGCCCAGGTGCCTGCTCGGGTGTCGGTTATTACCAAATCGATCAAGGGTAATCAGGGCTAGTCTTCGGCCTCTCCCGCAAGCGTCCTCTGCGACGCGGTCCTGCCTATCATTAGGATAAGATAGCGAATTATGCAGACGTGGACACGGGATTGATGCCTGCCCCCTCCTTCCGCGTAGTCCTGAGATACGAACATGATATCTGCCAAGGATAGGGATGATCAGTGATGCAACGGCCAACCCAGCACCGGCAACGTCTTGCTGGAAAAACAGCTGGAGCTGGCCGGTCAAATCTTTCGATCATGACATTGTAAACGTAGCAGACCGTCCGCAAAATGAAGGAGGCAACCATGAACGAGATTGTCTTCCAGTAGCACACTAGCACCCACCCTATTCTCGCGATCCTCATCGACTCAATGGTGTCACGATCGGGAGGCCCAGGGGGCGGATATCGAGAAGATGCTCATATCCTAGTGCCCACGCTATGGTTGCCATGAGTTAGCAGAATGCTCTTAGGCAACCTGGCGCCGGGGGAGGGTGACCCACCCTAGCTCTAACACCACGGTGATTCGGTAACCTCCCGCCACAGACCTCCTGATACAGGCTAGGCCTTGTCGGGCAGCGCTTCAACCATTCACTTGCGGGCCCTCCTATTCCTGGTTCCTCCTCTGTTCAAAACCAGTCCAACTCGTCCCCTACTAATCAGGTCCTCGAAGAGCACGGACGGCAATGCCAGCATCAAGACGGATTTCAGTTGATGCGGTTCGTCTGCAGATTACCCATGCTGATCAGGTGGGTGTCGAGATATACTCTGCCTCTCACCCTCACGGAACGACGTGTGTTTTTGACCTACCATTAAGGAGGGGAGCGACCTACGGGCGCTTTGGAACAGCATTCGCGAACCAGCTTCTACATGTAAAACCACACTTCTGATCACGGGTGCAAGCGGGTTCGTTGGCGGCGCTCTGTGTCGGAGATTGGCCGCGCAGGACGTTTTTTCCATCAAGGCCCCGCTGCGTTCGGCATCGGTGGATTTGCCACCGGGCGTTCAGCGTTGCTCCTTTGGGGGCCTGGCCACCTCGAGCGATTGGACTAGCACATTATCGGGCGTCGATATAGTGATTCACGCAGCGGCCCGTGTACATGTGATGAAGGAGCACGAGGTTGATAGCCTCGCTGAATACCGCCGGATCAATGTCGAAGGTTCGCTGAGCCTTGCCCGACAAGCGGTGGCAGCTGGGGTGCGGCGCTTCATCTTCATCAGCTCAGTCAAGGTCTGTGGGGAATCCAGCCAGCCTGGACAACCGTTGCGCGCGGATGATACGCCCGCACCAGTTGATGCCTACGGCATCTCTAAGTACGAGGCAGAGCTAGCCTTGTATCAATTGGCAGCAGACACCGGTTTGGAGCTGGTGGTGATTCGCCCGGTGCTGGTCTATGGCCCAGGCGTCAAGGCTAACTTCCACAGCATGATGCGCTGGGTGTATCACGGCGTGCCGTTGCCTTTCGCTTCTGTAGATAATCGACGAAGCCTGATCTTTCTGGATAACCTGATCGACCTGATCGCTACCTGCATCGATCACCCCAAAGCGGTGAACCAGACTTTCCTGGCCAGTGACGGTGACGACGTGTCGATCAGCCATTTGCTACGATCCTTGGGTCAAGCGCTGGGGCGACCTGCCCGACTTGTCGCCATTCCCAATGGGCTGCTTAGACTCGGCGGGCGTCTTCTCAGCCGCAGCGACATGACCCAGCGCCTGATGGGATCGTTACAGGTGGACATAAGCAAAAATAAACAAATGCTGGAATGGACCCCGCCTTTCACTCTCGAGCAAGGACTGATCGTGACCGCTCAACATTTTCTGGAAACCCATCGCTCATGATCTGGCTGATTTTGGCCTCCGGTGCCGCCTCGCTGGTGGTAACGGCTATCCTTCGCCGATATGCGGTGGCCCGAGGTCTGTTGGATGTCCCCAATGCCCGCAGCTCGCACTCCCTGCCCACCCCGCGCGGCGGAGGTATGGCGTTTGTCGTTACCTTTCTGCTGGCCCTGTTCGGGGTCGCTTCGGGCGGTGCCGTAACGCCCTGCTTGCTGATCGGACTGCTTGGATCAGGCACTCTGGTCGCGGCGATCGGTTTCCTGGATGATCATGGCCATATTCCCGCGCGCTGGCGTTTGGTCGGCCATTTCGTGGCCGCCGCTTGGGGTCTGACATGGCTCGGTGGAATGCCTCCCCTAACCCTAGTTGGCCTGCGGCTGGACAGCATTTGGCTGAGCGCTCCCCTGGGTGCGCTTTACCTGGTATGGCTACTGAACCTGTACAACTTTATGGATGGCATTGACGGCATCGCCAGCATCCAAGCCATTTCCGTCTGCTTGGGGGCCTGTCTGCTTTACAGCACAACTGACAACCTCCAGGCCATTTGGCTGCCTCTGCTACTGGCCGCGACCGTTGCCGGCTTCCTGTTCTGGAACTTTCCCCCCGCGCGAATTTTCATGGGCGATGCCGGAAGCGGATTTCTGGGAGTGGTGTTAGGGCTGCTGTCTCTGCAGGCAGCCTGGATAAACCCGCTACTATTCTGGGGGTGGCTGATACTGCTGGGCGTATTCGTTGCCGACGCTACGTTCACGCTCGGACGCCGTTTACTGCGCGGGGAGCGCGTCCATGAGGCGCACCGCAGTCATGCGTATCAGTATGCAACGCGCCATCATGGCAGCCATCTCCTCGTGAGCCTGTCTGTTGCCGCACTCAATATTGGCTGGTTGCTTCCGGTGGCAATGGCCGTGGTGAGCGGGAAAGTCGAGGCAGAAGTGGGAGTCTTCGTGGCCTACGTGCCTCTGATAATACTAGCGATCAAATACCATGCTGGGAAACGGGAATAGGCAGATGGTGCGTCATGATCGCAATAGGATCAACCACTGCCATGGAATACTCCTCCGATTCTTGTAACATTAAGCTTAGAGACCATTGGCGCAGAGGACAGCCGGATGAGTGAGACGACTAAAAACCGGTTTCGCCAGTACCTGGTCAATCTTTCCCGGCAACAGAAACGCCTGATCCAGGTGTGTGCGGACATCGTGCTGATTTGGGTGGCGCTGTGGTTGTCTTTCATTGTGCGATTGGGCATTGAGGAGACGTACCGCCCGGTTACCGAGCATCCCTGGCTGTTCGCCGCGGCCCCCCTTACCGCTATCCCACTATTCATACGCTTCGGCATGTACCGCGCCGTGATGCGTTATTTTGGTAATGATGCCCTTGTGGCCATCATCAAGGCCGTGACTCTGTCATCGCTGATTCTTGCCGTGGTGGTCTTCTGGTACAGCAACCATCAGATGATTGTACCCCGGTCAATCATCTTCAATTACTGGTGGCTAAGCCTGGTCATCATCGGTGGCCTGCGCCTGCTCATGCGCCAATATTTCCTTGGCGACTGGTTCATGGGGGCTAACCAATTGCCTTTTGCTAGTCGCGATGACGGCCTGATCAAAGTTGCCATTTACGGCGCGGGGACAGCTGGTAACCAGTTGCTGGCGGCCCTGCGCATGGGACGAGCCATGAAACCAGTAGCATTCATCGATGATGACGGCGGGCTTGCCAATCGGATCATCTCCGGTCTGCATGTATATGAAGCCAAGCATCTGTCGCAAATGATCAAGGAAACCGGCGCCCAGGAAATCCTACTGGCACTACCCAGAGCCTCGCGTGCGCGGCGCAAGGAAATTCTCGCCTTCCTCGAACAATACCCATTGCATGTGCGCAGTGTGCCGGCCTTCGCCGACCTCGCTAGCGGCCGGGTAAAGGTCGATGACATTCAGGAAGTCGCAATCGCCGATTTGCTGGGAAGAGACCCGGTACCGGCCCAAGAAGCCCTGCTTGAACGCTGCATCAAAAAGCAGGCGGTCTTAGTCACTGGAGCGGGGGGCTCGATCGGTTCCGAGCTGTGTCGCCAGATCATCGGTTTGCAACCTCAAACCTTACTGTTGTTCGACCACAGCGAATTTAATCTGTACTGCATTCTTAGCGAACTGGAGCAGCGCATTGCCCGTGACGCGCTATCAGTACGCGTGCTCCCGATTCTTGGGTCGGTACGCAACCAGCAGCACTTGGTCGATATCATAAATACCTGGAAGGTCGACACTGTCTACCATGCGGCCGCCTACAAACATGTGCCGATGGTCGAACACAATATGGCAGAGGGTATTCTCAACAATGTGTTCGGTACTTTGTGCACTGCGCAGGCCGCATTGCAGTCAGGGGTGGCCAACTTTGTGCTGATTTCCACCGACAAGGCCGTGCGCCCCACTAATGTGATGGGCAGCACTAAGCGCATATCGGAGCTCATTTTGCAGGCTCTAAGCCGCGAACCGGCGCCGGTGATGTACGGTGACAGCGATAAGGTGGCTCGGCTAAACAAGACCCGATTCACCATGGTGCGCTTCGGCAACGTGCTGGGTTCCTCCGGTTCGGTGATCCCCCTGTTCCGCCAACAAATCAAAAACGGTGGCCCTCTGACGGTCACTCACCCGAAAATCACCCGCTACTTCATGACCATACCTGAAGCAGCCCAACTGGTGGTGCAAGCCGGTGCCATGGGGCAAGGCGGTGAGGTGTTCGTGCTAGACATGGGGGCCCCGGTGAGCATTGCCGAACTGGCCGAAAAAATGATTCACCTCTCTGGTCTCAGCGTGCGCAGCGCGAACAATCCGTATGGCGATATCGCCATCGAGTTCAGCGGTCTGCGTCCGGGTGAAAAACTGTACGAGGAGCTGTTGATCGGGGATGAAGTATCACCCACTTCGCACCCCATGATCATGATGGCCAATGAAGATTTTCTGACCTGGGAGGTGCTGCGCGAACGCCTGGAGTCATTGTTCAGGGCCGTGGAGGACGACGACTTCGCCTGCATTCGACTGTTGTTACGCGAATTGGTCAATGGTTATGCGCCGGAGGGCGGCATTGTCGACTGGGTATATCAGCAGCAGCGGCAGGAATTGTGAGGTCGGCGACAACGCGAAGCAGCCCCTAGCCTGACGGTAAATGAGAATGGAATTGGTAGTCGAAGCCGTGGCCATGTGAACCCCAACCCTGAATTTCGCGAGAACGAAGCTCCGACAGCGCTGCTTTACGGCCCCGCTGGAACGGCGCTACCCGTCTCGATTGGTGCTTCGCCAACCAACGCCTGGGATCGCAGGTATTATGTCGCTGACCTGCTTGGCCATGGCGCGCCGAAGCAACAAATTTCACAGCGCTGAGCCGGCTTAAATAAAATTGACCAGCCTCGTAACGCCAGACCATCACAGCGGCTATCCGTCGACGCGCTCCATCTGACAGTCTGAATTAACGTAACTCAACTATCTCAACGTCATAAAATTGGCTGCAAAACCGGGCGAAAAAGCCGGTCACAGGATGCCGAAAAGTGGGGGATTAAATGGGGGATCAGCGATCTCACGAATAATAAAATCATATATTTCAGTCCGTTACCGAACAAAAAGCTAACCACAAGCCGGCTTTTTAATGCCCACAAAAACCCGTCCCAACACCTGAAGCCATTCCCAAACCTTGCATGGGGGACGGGTAAAGGCCGCCTGGGCATGGCACGCCACCGGGCATGCCCGAAAAGCCACGCCCAGGCCTTGCATCAGTATTGGTAGCGCAGCGTCACCGCAAAATTGCGCGGATCACCGTAGTACAGGCCGCCGAAGTTGTTCGAAGTGGGCAAGGACTGGTAGTAGACCTTGTCCAGAACGTTGTTGAGGTTGTACTGCACGCTGAACTGTTGGTTGATCTGATAGTGCGCATGCAGGTTGAGCAAGGTGTAGCCGCCCTGCTTGATGTCGTACCCGGTCACGTCGGCGGCAGTGCGGCTCTGTGCATAGACATCGCCGCCCACACGCCAGTGGTCGAGGACACCGGGCAAGCGGTAGTCGGTTGCCACCTTGAGCAGGCGGCGCGGGATCTTGCGGTAGTAGTCCGAACCATTGCTGGCGCCCGCCACATATTCGGGATCGCTATAGGTATAGCCAGCGCTGACATTCCAGTTCTCCAACGGCTCGCCGGACACTTCCAGTTCGAAGCCACGGTTACGCACTTTTGCGCCTGTTTCATAGCACTTGCTCGTCCCCGTCACACCACAGGTGGGTGACACCGGCAATGCCTCGGGCATGTTCTCCAAGCTGGTCTGGAAGATTGCCAGCGAGGTGTTCAGCCGACCATCGAAGTATTCACCCTTGATGCCGGTTTCGTAATTCTCGCCTTCGATCGGGTCAAGCAAGGTATTGCCGACACCGTAGTAACTCTGTGTCTTGTAGATCTCGGTGTAGCTGGCATACCAGGTGTGGTGCTTGTCCAGGTCCAGCACCAGCCCGGCATAGGGCACCAGCCGGCCATTCTCCCGGTATTGGTCATTGGTATAGGGGCTGGCCACCTTGTAGTCCGACCAGCTCACCCGCGTACCGACGATCAGGCTCAGGTCATCGGTCAGGCTGAAGCGCGAGGCACCATACAGGCCGCGCTCCTTGCGGGTGTAGTTGTAGTCTGCGCCGATAGCATTGAGGATCGGGCTGGGCAGGGCACTGTAGTCGAAGTCGGTGATGTCGATCGTCGGGTTGTTGGTGGCGCTCTTGATCACCGCGTCGAACTCGTCCTTGCGCGTGTTGGCCCCGAGCATCAACTGATGCTTGCGCCCGAACAGCTCGAAGGGCCCGGTAGCATAGAGGTCCAGGGCGAACTGGGTGTCTTCGTAATCGGCCTGGGAGACGGTCATGCGATAGTTGTCGCCCGCTACCCGGTTCGGGTACGCGGAGAGAAAGTCGGCGTTCGACCAGATCGCATTCATGGCCAGGGTCAACTTCCACTCGTTGTCGAAGGTGTGCGTGAGGTCGCTGAACAGCGTGTAGTTGTTGCGATCCAGATGGGCCCACTTGCCGTTGAGGTTGGTGGAACGCGAAAGCGGATAGAAGGAGCCGTCACGACGAGTGTTCAAGCCGCCCCAGTCATAGCCGTTCTGGTTGTCTTTCTGGAGAGTGGCGCCCACCGTCAGTACGGTGGAATCGTTCAGATCCGCCTCCCCCACCAGGTACAGCAACTGGTTGTCACGCTCGGAGCCGTCGCGGTAGCTGTTGGCGTTGTTGTAGTAGGCCACTGCACGGCCGCGAACATTGCCCGTAGGGGTCAGTGGCCCGGAAACATCCACCTGGCCACGGTAGTTGTCCCAGGAGCCTGCCCCCAGCTCCGCGCCCAGACGAAAGTCCTGGGTCGGCCGTTTGCGTACCAGGTTGATCGCCGCCGACGGGTTGCCCGTGCCCTGCATCAAGCCGTTGGCGCCGCGTACGACCTCGACGCGGTCATAGATGGCCATGTTCGAGGTGGACATGACGTCCATGGAGTAGTTTTCCGAGATGTTGGTCGGAATGCCGTCATATTGCAGGTCGCTGATCTCGAAGCCGCGCGAGTAATAGGTGGAGCGATCAGTGCCGATCTTGGTGAGGGTGATACCGGTCGCCGTGCGCGCGATGTCGTCCAGGCTCTGGATGTTCTGGTCGTCCATCCTCTTGCGGGTGATCACCGTCACCGACTGCGGTGTTTCCCGCAGGCTCAGGGCGAGCTTGGTCGCCGTATTGGTCGAGCCCGTGGTGTACGAACCGGTGCCCTCGGTCGTGGCGCCCAGGCCCTGCCCGTTGACGGTGGTGGCGCCGAGCACGACCGCGTCCGAGGAACCGTCCTGGACCAGCAGATACCCACCATTGGCCTGGCGCTGAGCGCGCAAGCCGCTATTGGACAGCAGCAGCGCCAGCCCCTCATCGACCCCATAGGCACCATCAAGGCCCGGGGTGGTCAGCGCGTGGATCTGCCGCGGATCGAAGGAAATCGTCACACCCGCCTGCACGCCGAACTGGGTCAGCGCGCTACCCAGCGGGCCTGCGCCGATGTGGTAGGCGATACGGCTCTGGGCGTGAGCCGCAGCAGGCATCAGCACCACCCCCGGCACACTCGCCATCGTCAGGCTGAACATCGCCAGGCGCACTGCGCGGGGCAATGAGATCGAGGGGGAGAAGCAAAGCTGGGGCATGAAATGATCCTTCTGTTGTCTTGGCAGAAATCCGCTGTCATCGCGGCTCCTGTCATTGACGGATGAGAATCATAATCAGCAAGGTGCTCCGCGTATTTTCTGTCAGTGACGGTTCAGACAGCCTCGACACTGACCCAGTAGCGGGTCAGGTAACGCAGCTTCACCGGCAAGGTCCGGGTCAGGTTTTCCAGGACCGCATCTGTATCGTCGATACGGAACGCTCCGGAAATGCTCAGGTCGCGAACCGCCCCGGCGCAGCGCAGCACGCCCGGGCGATAGCGCCCCAGCTCGTCGATGAACTCCCCGAGGCGCCACTCGTTGACACTCAGCATGCCCTGCACCCACGCGGTCGAACCCTGTGCCAAGACACCGGCAGGATCGGCGCGATCAGGATCGAACGCCGCCTGCTGACCGGCCTCCAGACGCACTGCCCGCTCCGGGTGACGGCGAGGACGGAGCTCGACCGCCGACTGCAGCACACCCACGCGGGTCCGGTCCGTCATCTGGCGCACGCTGAAGCGCGTCCCGAGCGCGTGGATGCGCCCGTCCTGGGTCTCGACGATAAACGGCCGCTGCCCAGGGTCCTTGGCGGTTTGCACGAGGATCTCCCCGCGGTAAAGACGGATAAGCCGAAGTTGCCCGTCGAAGCTCGCATCCAGCGCGGTGTTGGCGTTGAGTTCCAGCTGCGATCCGTCGTCCAGCCGCAGCGAGCGACGCTCGCGCGCGCCCGTGCTCTGCTGAGCGAACAGGCCATGGTTCGCCAGCGGTTTGCCGATCATCCAGCTGCTGCCCCCGACGGCCAGCAACACGCCGAGGATCTTCAATACCTCGCGGCGTTGCGCCTGGGCCGCATCCAGCCCTGACCGGGCGGCATGTGCGGGTACCGTTGCCCATTGCCGCTGGAACGCCTCGACCCGCGCCCATGCCTCGGCGTGCAAAGGATCTGCCCCCAACCATTGCTGCCAGGCGCGGGTGCAGGCCTCGTCCACCCCTGCATCGTTGAGCTGCACGTACCAGGTCGCAGCAGCTTCGAGGGTCCGACGATCGAGCGCCGCGCTCATCAGTTGTCCGCCAGCAGCAGGCACTCGGTCATGGCTCGCACCAGATGGTTCTTCACCGTGGTGACCGAGACCCCGAGGCGTTCGGCCACCGCCACATAGGTCTGCCCTTCCAGCTGCACCGACAGAAAGATCTCCCGGGTACGCTTGCCCAGCCCGTCCAGCAGGCTGTCGACCGCCACCAGCATCTCGAGAATGGACAAGCGCACCTCAGGTGATACCTCGACCGGTTCAGGCTTCTGCGCCAGGGCCACCAGATATGCCTGCTCGATCGCCCGTCGCCTCGACTTGTCGATCAACAGCGAGCGCGCAATTGCAGTCAGGTAGCCCCGCGGCTCTCGGATCGGCGCGGCGTTGCGTGCCGTCATGACCCGCACGAAGGTGTCCTGGGCCAGATCCGCCGCATCGGCCGAATTGCCCAGGCGCATGCGCAACCAGCCTTTCAGCCAACCGTTGTGTTCGGAATAAAGCTGGTGAAGTGCCAAAGGCTCGAGTGCGGACATAAGGGGGCCATTAAATATGCAAATGGTAATTGATCGCATTATTTAGGGCGAGCGCCGTTCGTGCAAGGGGCAATCCCCCCGCCAGGTGTGCATCTGGCCTGATGATGCCCAGGGCAAACTACGCACCTGCCCCCTCCCCCTGCCCGCGAAAACCCAACCTCCAGCACTTTCCCTGATGACACCCCACCCATTAAGTTGCACTCTGCACCAAACTGATTCAGCCGGAACCGATTTTGATGGAAAGCACACCCCCGACCGTTGCCGCCGAGCGCCTGCTGGAAAGCGCGCGACGGCTGTTCTGCCGTGAAGGCATTCATGCAACGGGCGTTTCGCGCCTGCTCAGCGATGCCAAGGTCGCGCGGCGCACGCTGTACGAGACCTATGGCTCCAAGGAGAACCTGCTGCGTGCCGTGTTCGATCGCGAGGCAGCGATGTGGTTTGGCTGGTTTGACCAGTCACTGCCTCAGCGTACCGACGACCCGGAGCAACGCCTGATCTTTCTGTTCGACCTGCTCGAGGAATGGTTCGCCAGCGGGCGCTTCTTCGGCTGCCTGTTCACCAACGCCGTCGCCGAACACGACAAGTCTTCCAGCTGGGTACGTGACCTGGCCCAGGCGCACTTCGATCGGGTGCATGACCGCATCGAGCAACTGGCCGCGGCCTGCGGGCTGCCGGAACCGGCCTGGGTCGCGCAGCAGATCTCGCTGCTGATCGACGGTGCCATCGCCACCGCGATGGTCTCGCGCAACGCCAGAAGCGCACAGGTTGCACGCTCGATCCTGCTGACCCTGCTGCGCGAAGCGAAAGCCGCCTAGCCCGCCCCCTGCACCGCTGCCGGTGCAGGCCTCGGCGCCTATATGCTAATTAGGCATAAGCTAATCTTAAAATATTAGTTCTGCTTATATCGCAGATCTCACATACTTCACGCGCCTGCCGAGAACGATCGGTCTACCTGTTTTGGGATGCGTGTGATGAGAGATTTTTTCCAGCGATTGTTCTCCACCAGTGGCGCGCAAGCGACGCCCGCACTCCAGTCCAACCTGAGCCGCCGCTCGTTCATGTGCGCCTGTGGCTGCGGCATGCTGGCGCTGAGCGCCGCCGGCACCGCGCTGCTGGCAGCGGCCAGCAAGGTCGAAGCTGCCACCGGCGGGCCGCTGCTGCGTGTGGGGCACATGCCCGCCGGCTGCGTGTCGCACCTGCTGCTGGCAAAGCTGCGCGGTGATTTTGCGGCGGCCGGCCTGCAGGTGGAGCTGACGCAATTCAACAGCCCAAGCGATGCCCTGCAGGCCTTGTTGGCAGGTCGCCTGGAACTGATGCACGGGCCCTGGACCATGACCGCAGCCGCCTACGCCAAGGGCACCCAGGAGCTGCGCATCATCGGTGGCTCGGGGCAAGGCGGCATCGAACTGGTGGCGCGCAACGGCTCGGTGGCCAGCCTGGATGAATTCATCGCCGCCGCAGGCAGCGGCCTGCGCGTCGGCACCCTGCGCCTGGATACCCTGGAACTGGTGGGCTATGGCTCGATGGCGCGCCACGGCAAATCCTACAACGACTATCAGATGACTTTCTTCCCGAGCATGGCCGGGATGGGCGAAGCCATCGCCAACGGCCGCCTCGACGTGTGCACCCTGGCACAGCCCTATGCCCAGAACGTGGTCAGCACCACCGGCGCACGCTACCTGAGCGACTCCAACGCGGTGTGGGGCCCGGAGGCCGCCGACTGCGTGATCACCACGCAGGTGCGCACCAGCCAGGAACAAGGGCCGCTGCTCAAACGCTACCTGGAACTGCTGCAGGCATCGGCCACTGCGATGAAAGCCGACTTCGACAACGCCATCCAGCAATTGCAGCCGATCTACGGGGTATCCAACGAGGTGCTCAAGGTGGCCCTGGCACGCCAGGCGCCCAACCCGGTCATCAGCCCGGTAGGCGTGGCCGGCCTCAAGCGCGGCGCCGGCTACCTGGTCGAACTCGGCTACTTCACCGACAACCCGATCGATGCGGTTCTCGACCTGCGTCATCAACCTGCTGCCCAGGTGACGGGATGAACCAGGCCGTTCTGACCCTGAGCCGGCAGCCCGACGCACGCCGTGCCCCGCGTTATCTGGACGCGCTGCGCGACACGCTGTGGTTCCTGCTGGCGTGGGCATTGCTGATCGGCGCATGGGAGCTGGCGGTGCAGTCTGGCTGGCTGGATGGCCGCGTGCTCCCGCCTCCCAGCGTGACCCTGCCGTATGCGTTTTCCGGCGAAGCGGTGGTGGGTTTCGGGCAGCAGCGCAGCGGCTTGCTGGAGGCCCTGCTGGTGACCCTGCTGCGGGTCAGCGGCGGGTTGCTGGCTGGCAGCCTGGTGGCGCTGCTGCTGGCGGTGATCACCACCGAGGTGAAGCTGCTGCGCCGCCTGATCCTGCCGCTGGTGCAGACCCTGGCGCCGATCTCACCGGTGGCCTGGGTCCCCTTCACCATCGCGGTGATCGGCATCGGCGGACAGGCCGCGGTGTTCGTGGTGTTCCTGGCCGTGCTGGGCACCATGACGCTGTCGCTGGTCGCCGCGCTGGATGCCATCGACCCGCAGTACCTGAACATCGCCCGCAACCTGAGGTGCACGCGCCAACAGATCTGGCTGCGCGTGCGACTGCCGGCAATCGCCCCCAGCGCGATGACCAGCCTGCGCATGGCGTTCTTCGGCGCATGGATGGCGGTGCTGGCCGGGGAGATGGCGGGAATCAATTCCGGGTTGGGCTACATGATCATCATGGCCCAGCAGATGTACAACATGCCGTTGGTGATGGTGGGTGTGATGACCATTGGTGTCGTGGGTTTCGTGGTGGATCGCCTGATGCTGTTGCTCGGACGCCGCCTCACCGGGTGGGCGTCATGAGCCGGGGCGCCACGCTGAGTTTTCGTGGCCTGAGCAAGCAGTTCGAAGGCGGCACACGGGTCGAGGTGGGTGACCTGGATATCAAGGCCGCCAGTTTCACCGTGCTGCTGGGGCGCAGCGGGTGCGGCAAGAGCACCCTGCTCAACATCGCTGCGGGCCTGCAGCAACCCAGCACCGGGCACCTGCTGTACGACGGCCAGGCAGTGAGCGGCAACCAGCCCGACAGTGCGCTGATCTTCCAGCAGAACAACCTGTTCCCGTGGATGAGTGCGGTGAAAAACATTGCCATCGCCCTGCTCAACCGCGGGCTGGACCGTGAAGCGGCCACCCGGCGCGCCGAGCAGTTGCTTGCCGACGTGGGCCTGGCCGAATTCGCCCGGCACCGGCCGGCGGCATTGTCCGGCGGCATGTGCCAGCGCATCGCTCTGGCCAGGGCACTGGCCCTGGAGCCACGCCTGCTGCTGCTCGACGAGCCGTTTTCGGCGCTGGACGCACAAACCCGGCGCCTGATGCAGGACCAGTTGCTGCGCGCCTGGAACACCAGCGGCGCCACGGTGCTGATGGTGACCCACGACCTGCAGGAGGCGCTGCTGCTGGCCGACCGTATCGTGCTGATGGCCAGCACGCCCCACGGCCGCATCGCCCAGATCCTGGAAATCGACCTGCCGCGCCCGCGCCAGGTGCGCTCGGCGCAACTGCTTGACCTGCAAGAACGGCTGGACGCGTTTCTGACCCACGAAACCCGGCTGGCCGAGCATTTCTAGTCGACACGGGACCTCCCGATTAACTGATTGGCACACGGTCATTCGACCGCCATGCCGCCCCTTGAAGAGCACAGACCATGAGTGAAACCACCCACCGCGTCACCATCAACGGCCTCCAGGCCAACGCCGGCCGAGCAGTTCGCGAACGCATCCGGGCCGATGGCGAGGGTGACATCGCACGCCCGCTCTACCACACCAGTGTGCAGTGGACCGAGGGCTACCAGACCCTCACCAAGGTCAAGTCCGGTGCCGTGCTGCACGGCGACGAGCCCTGCGCCTATGGCGGTGCCGGCCTGGGCGCCACGCCCCAGGAACTGTTGCTGGCGGGTATCGGCAACTGCCTGGCGGCCACCTACATCGGCGGCCTGTCGGCATCCGGAGTCAAGGTCAACAGACTGGTGCTGGACGTGAGCGGCCGCGTGGATTTCCGCGCCGCATTTGGCGTGACCAGCGGCAACCCGGGCTTTGAAAGCATCCAGGTGCAGGTGTCGATCGATACCGAGGAATCACCCGAGCGCGTGGACGCATTGCTGGCCAAGCTGCTGCCGACCGCGCCGATCCCCGACACCATCATGCGTCCCGTGCCCCTGACGGTGGAGGTGCAACACACCGGCGGCGCCACCCATGGCTGACAACGCGCACAGGGTGCTGGTGGTGGGGGGCGGGCCGGCGGGGCTGTCCTGTGCCTACGAGCTGGTACGCGCCGGCCTGCGCCCGCTGGTGCTGGAGCGCACGCAGGCCGTGGGCGACGTGTGGCGCAACCACTATGACGGCCTGCGCCTGAACACCGGGCGCTGGTTTTCCGGGTTGCCGGGCGGGCGCTTTCCATGGGCGGCAGGCCGCTGGCCGAGCCGCGATGACCTGGCCCTGGTGCTGGCGTCACTGCCGGCCCGGGGCGGCTTCGAGGTGCTGACCGGGTGCGACGTGGAATCGGTCGGTTACCTTCAGGCGCAATCGATGTGGCAGGTGCGCTGCCGTGATGGCCGCGAGTGGCGCGCACCGGCGCTGGTGGTCGCCACCGGTACCTCGTGCGTACCGTCGATCCCGCAGTGGCCGGGGGCACAGCGCTTTGCCGGGCAGATCGTGCATGCCGCGCACTTCGGCAATGCACGTGCCTACGCCGGCAAGCACGTGGTGGTGGTCGGCAGCGGCAATTCGTCCTGCGAGATAGCCAGCCGCCTGGTGCCCCATGCCGCGTCGGTCACGCTGTCGGTGCGGCGCGCGCCGCACTTTCTGCCCAAGAGCCTGTTCGGCGTGCCGCTGGCGGCACTGGGTACGCTGATCCGTCGGCTGCCGCCCCGCGCGAGCGACGCGGTGCTGAGCTGGTTGTCGCGGCGCTGGGTCGGCGACCTGTCGGCCTACGGCCTGCCACCACCGGCACAGGGCGTGTCCAGGCTGGGCAGTGTCACGCCGACGCTGTTCATGCCGGTGATCGACGACCTGAAACAGCGCCGCATCAAGGTGGTCGGCCCGCTGCTGGAACTGAACGAGCAAGGCGCCGTGGCCCACACCGGCATCGACCGCACCGAGCGCTGCACGCTGCGCATGGACGTGATCGTTGCGGGCACCGGCTACACCACCGGCCTGGAGGCGCTGATCCAGTACCCCGAGGCGCTCACGGCAGACGGCAAGCCGACCGTGGATGACGACGGCCAGTCGAGCGTTGCGCGGGGCCTGTTCTTCATCGGTTACCGCAACCCCTTGAGCGGGCAACTGCGCGAAATCGGCCTGCAGGCGCCTGGCGTGGCAAGGGCGGTCAAGGGCTATCTCGACGCCACGCAACTGGCGCCTTGCACCGGCTCGGCGAAGGTTTCCCTGTAGGCGTAAAGCCCCGGGGTGCCACCGGTCATGATGAACAGCACGTTTTCGCCGCGGCGATAGCGGCCCTGTCGCAGGTCGGCCAGCAGCCCGGCGAAGGCCTTGCCCGAGTACACCGGGTCCACCAGCACACCTTCGCAGCGCGCCATCAGGCGCACCGCTTCGAGCATGGCCTGGGTCGGCAGCCCGTAGCCTTCGCCCAACTGGCTGCCATCGATGTTGATCGCACTCGCATCGAGGCTTGCAGCATGGCCCAGCAAGGCCAGCGCCTGGCGAGCCAACTGCAGGGTCGTGGCCGCCGCGGTCTGCTGGTCGGCCAGCACCGACCAGGACCTGACGCTCGCCGCACCCCGCCCCAGTACCTCGAACCCCGCCGCAAGCCCGGCATGGGTGCCGGCGCTGCCATTGGGAACCACGACCTCGTCGAATTGCACGCCCATCGCGGTTTCCTGCTGCACGATCTCTTCGGCGCAACGGGCGTAGCCCAGGCTGCCAAGCGGCGTGGAACCGCCGGTGGGAATGACCAGCACCTTGCGACCTGCCGCACGCAACTGCTGCGCGCGCGCCTCGGCCGCTGCCAGCGCATCGGCGCCCCTGTCCAGCACCTGCACCCTGGCCCCGAACAGCTGGTCGAGCAGCACATTGCCATTGAGCTCGTAATCGCGATCGGCCCTGGGCACCGCACGGCTGAGGATCAGTTCGCATTCAAGCCCCAGCCGGGCGCACACGGCGGCCGTCAACCGCGCGTGGTTGGACTGAATGCCGCCCACGGTGATCAGGGTGTCGACGCCGTTCTTCAGCGCCTCGCCCAGGTGGAACTCCAGTTTGCGCAGCTTGTTGCCGCCACCGCCGACAAGCATGTGGTCATCGCGCTTGAGGTACAGGCCGACACCCATGGCCGGCAGGCCCAGATGGTGCTCGATACGCTCGGCGCGTTGTATGCCGGTGGCGCCCTGCAGCAGATCGGCGCGCGCGAATGCGCCCAGCGCCTGGCTCAGTACATGTCGCATGGGATGACACCTCGTGCTCTGGTTCAATGCCACGGACTATAGGGATAAACTAAAGCGCAATAAACGCACGCCAGGTTAGCAATTGGCTCACTCAACGTTAGTAATCATCACCTCTCGGATCACTCGATGAGCAAGCTCAGGCAGATGGAAGTATTTGTTGCCGTGGTCGAAGCCGGCAGCTTTGCCGGGGCGGCTGCCGCGCTGGGGATGTCGGCGGTGATGGTGGGGCGGCATGTCCAGAGCCTTGAGAAAACCCTGAACACCCGGCTGGTTCAACGCACCACACGCCGGCAGACCATAACCGGCGAAGGCCGCATCTTCTATGCCGAGGCCAGGACCGCCCTGGAGCAGGTCGCCTACGCCTACAACCGGGTAGAAGCCTCCAGCGACGCACCCAGTGGCCTGCTGCGGGTGACCGCGCCGATGACACTGGGGGTATCGCTGGTCGGCCCGCTGGTGACCGAGTTCATGCAGCGCTACCCGCAGGTTCAGGTCGAGCTGATCCTGAGCAACGAGGTGGTGGACCTCTACGAGAGTGCCTTCGACCTGGGCTTCAGGATCGCCGAGCTGGTTGACGCCAACCTGGTCTCGCAGCCCCTGCCGCCTTATCAGATGGTGATCTGCGCCGCCCCGAAATACCTCGAGAAGGCCGGCGAGCCGACAACACCGGAGGCGCTCCACGCCCACCGAATTCTCACCCACACCTCCTGGAACAACCGCTTTGCCTGGCCACTCAAGCAGGCTGGCAAAGAGGTGTTCTGGCCCGAGCAGGCGGTGCTTCGCAGCAACGATGGCCAGGTACTGCTGCAGGCCGCCATTGCTGGCAGCGGGATCCTGATGCAGCCGGACTTTCTGGTGGCCGCCGCGCTGGCGAACAAGGAGCTGGTGAGCATTCTGGGGGCGTATGTGCCGGCCCACAAACCGGTGCAGATGGTGTATCCACGCTCGAAGAAGTCACTGCCCAAGCTCACTGCCTTCGTCGCGTTCATCCAGGCGCGGCTCGGCTTGCCGAGCCAGCCCTGATCGCAGGTCCGGCGGGCCGTCAGGCCTGCGCCGCGTCGCGCACCTGCATCAGCGCGAAGCCCAGCAGGTTCAGGCCGCGCCAGCGGTCCGGCCGGTGGGCGTTCTGGTCATCCTGCGCCAGGCCGATCCCCCACACCCGGTCCACCGGGCTGGCCTCCACGATCACCCGCGTGCCGGTGCCCTGCAGGAAGGCCCCCAGTTCCGCGTTCTGGGAAAACTTGGCCTGGTTGGCCCGCACCACGATCGCGAAACGCTCCTGTGCCCACCGCGCCTCGTCGAACCCGCGCACCTGGCGTCCGAGTGCCTTGGCCGCATTGGGATCGGTCGCCTCGATGATCCGTGCCCGCGTCTGTTCATCACCAAACAGCGCCGCCTTCTCGGCCATCATGTAGTGCTCGGCCGACTGGTACGACTGCCCGTCCACCTCGAACGGCGCCACGTACCACTGGCTGAAACACGAGGCGGTGACACCCTTGCGGCTCACCTGATGGCCCCAGAAGCATACGAACTCGGGCCTTTCGCCGGCCAGGTAGCGGGACACCAGGTCCTCGAGCATCTGTGAATCGTTCACGCTGATTGCCTCTCCAATAACACCATTGCAACGGTCATCCGGCCGCAGCACCGAACGGTGCCTGCCGGCCAGGACGGTGATACTACCGCGTAATGCAGCACCCGCTCACAGCGCCTCAAGAAATGCCCTCAACGCCATCGCCGGGGCAAGACACGGCGACGACCATTGGAGGCAGGAGCAGTTTGGGAGGGCCGCCACTCTGAATTCAATTGCGAATGATTATCAACTTGATTGCTAGGCTTGCTCCTACAACAAAACACACTGCCCCGCGGCAAAACCTCAACCCAATGTTTATATGCATGGACGCCCCCGCTGCCTAGACTCGCCGCGCAATCGCAACCTGCCTGTTACACGCTCAAAAGTGATGCCTGCCATGTTTGATCGACGCCGCAAATCGGAGATGTCCGAGATCCACAGACTGAGCACCCTGCTCGATGACGCAAGCACCAGGCTGGCGGCGATCGACCGCTCCATGGCCATGATCGAGTTCGACCCGCAGGGCCTCATCCTCCAGGCCAATGAACAGTTCTGCACCGCAGTGGGCTATCCCATCGACGAACTGCGTGCACAGCACCATCGCATGCTGTGCACCGCGGACCACGCCCACAGCAAGGACTACCAGCAGTTCTGGCACGCCCTGGGCCAGGGAAAGCCCTGCAGTGGCACCTTCCTGCGTGTAGACCGCAGCGGCAGGGACGTGTGGCTGGAAGCCAGCTACCTGCCGGTGCTCGACGCCTGCGGCAAGGTGGTCCGGGTGATCAAGATCGCCGCCGATATCACCCGGCGTGTCGAGCGCGAACATGAGGTCCAGGGCCTGGTCAACGCGCTCGGCCGCTCGATGGCGGTGATCGAGTTTTCCCTCGACGGCACGGTACTGACCGCCAACGCCAACTTCCTCGACACGCTGCACTACTCGCTGGCGGACATCGTGGGTCGACACCACAGCCTGTTCTGCCTGCCTGCAGAAGCCCGATCCCCCGAGTACCGGGCGTTCTGGGCCTCGCTCAACCGTGGCGACTATCACTCGCGCCGGTTCGAGCGCGTGGACAGCCAAGGGCGCATGGTGTTTCTGGAGGCCTCCTACAACCCGATCTTCGATGCCAAGGGGCGCCTCTACAAGGTGGCCAAGTTCGCCCGCGACATCACCCCGCAGGTCACGGCGATGCGCAATGCCGCCGAAGCGGCGCATGCGACCTCGGTGCAGAACGACGTCTGCGCGCGCGAAGGCTCGGCGGTGGTGCAGCAAGCGGTGCAGGTCATTGAAACCATCTCCACCGACCTCAACGAAGCCGCGCGCAACATCGATGCGGTCAGCGACCAGTCGGATGTGATCGCCGCCATCGTGCAGACCATTCACGCAATTGCCGACCAGACCAACCTGCTGGCCCTCAATGCCGCCATCGAGGCCGCCCGGGCCGGCAGCCTGGGGCGCGGGTTCGCCGTGGTGGCCGATGAGGTGCGCAACCTCGCCTCGCGTACCAGCCAAGCCACCCTTGAAATAACCGACGTGGTACGCCGCAATCAGACCCTATCGCTGGAAGCGGTGAGCAGCATGCGCTCCAGCCTCAACCGTACCGAGCAGGGTGTGCAGTTGGCCAACCAGGCCGGCGAGAGAATCGTGGAAATCCAGCAGGGGTCACGGCACATGGTGGATGCCATCGGCCAGTTCAACGCCACCCTGCAGTTGAGCTAGCCGTCCACCACCGCGGGTTCATGCACCGTCACCCGGTTGCGCCCGCCGTGCTTGGACAGGTACAGCGCATGGTCGGCCCAGGCGATCAGTTCGGCGTGGCTGCTGGAGGGCTGGCTCAGATCGGCCACGCCCAGGCTGATGGTGAAACGGATGTCCTGCCCCTCATGGCTGACGCTCAGGCGTTCGACCGCCTTGCGCAGGCGCTCGGCAAAGATCAGCGCGCCGGCCTTGTCGGTGTCCGTCAGCACCACGCCGAACTCTTCGCCACCGTAACGGCCGGCCACGTCGCTGTCGCGGATCTGCTCGCGAACCACCCTGGCCACCTGGCGAATGACGGCATCGCCCGCCGGGTGGCCATAGGTGTCGTTGACCCGCTTGAAATGGTCGATGTCGAACATCACCAGGCTGGTGGCGTTGCCATAGCGCTGATTGCGCGCATGCGCCAGTTGCAGGCACTCCTCCCAATGCCCGCGGTTGTACAGGCCGGTCAGGCAATCGGTGCTGGACAGCTTCTGCAACTGAGCGTTGGCGGCCTGCAACTGGTGGCGGTTGGTGGCCACATCGGTCACGTCGTAGATCACCAGGCAGATCTGGCGGATCTCGCTGTCGGTGGAGCGCAACGGCAGCAGCGTGGTGTTCTGGTACATGAAGTCCACCTGGCCGGTGATCGGCTGGTAGTTCTTGAACCGCACCAGGTACGGGCGCTGCTCCCAGATGGTGAAAGCCGGGGTGCCCAGGGTCGCGACGCTGTCCACCTTGTGGCTGAACCATTGCCGGTCGACCTCGGGGAACAGGCTGAAGAAGCACTGGTTGTAGGCATCCCTGGGCTGCACCCCCGAGCGGTTTTCCATGAAGGTGTTCCACACCTGCACCCGATGTTCGCGGTCGAGCACCACCACGCCCACATCGATGCTCTGCACGATGCTCAGCAGCCAGTGAAATTCCTTCAGGTCGATAGGATCGCGCATGGGCTCAGTTCATCAGGTAGGCAAGTTTATGGGTCAAGCGCTCGATGGAGTCTTCGGTGAACAGCAACAGCAGGTCGAAACGGATATCGTGCCCTTCCAGGCTGTAGCTGATCTCGACCGCCAGGGTTTTCTGCCAGCGTTGGCCGTTGACCTGGATAAGCTCGTCGATGGTGCCGTGCTGCCCGAGGATCTGCGGGTGGCCCTGGGAGAACACCACGTCGATCTGCTCGGCAATGCTGCTCAGGCACGCACCGATCAATACGCTGGAGAAGTCCAGCAACAGCTCCATGTCGGAATACTCGATGCTCTGGTGGCGCATCAGCTTGGCCATGTCGGCGATTTCCGAATCGTGGAACATCAGCAGGGCCTCGCCGGCGATGCCGCTGCCGATGAAGCCCTGGCAGATTGCCGTGAGCCGCTGGCTGCTGCCCGCGTCGGCCAGCGCCATGTGCAACTCGCCCACCTCGAAGAGGTTGACGCTGGGCACCGGCAACTGCACGAACACGCCCAGCACCTTGGCGATCAGGGCCGCGGCGCGGCCGATGGCGACGTTGACCGTTTCGCTGAACACCTCGCGAAAGCCGATGACGGCAGTCGCCGCACCGGCCAGCGGTGTCGCCGAGCGCTCACCCAGCAGCCCCAACTGGGCCAGCAGGCGGCGCAGCTCGTCCTGGTCGAAGGGTTTTTTCAGAAACGCCAGCGCGCCCAGGTCCAGCACCCGGCGCACGGCCTCTTCCTGCACATCGCCCGAGATCACGATGACCTTGGGGCTCAGGCCTTCGTCACGCAGCGCAGCCAGCACCTGGTAGCCATCCATGGTGGGCATGGTCAGGTCCAGCAGCACCACCTGGCCCAGGCCGCGGCGTATGGCGTCCATGGCCTGGCGCCCGTCGCTGGCCTCGGTAACCGTTACCGGCCAGTTGGCGGGCAGCGCGCGCAGCACCTGCTTGCGGGCCACCATGGAGTCATCGCACACCAGCAAGGACATCGTTGACACAGACGGGGCGCTCATCGAGTGAATATCAATATAAAAAGTAATGGCATCATGCCATGATCCGACGCCAGGTTCTACGTACCCGCGGCGTCAGCGGTGCTGAGCGAATCCACTTGCACATTCCCTGCCAGGCCATCGCGCAGCATCTGCACGAATGCCTCCCGCGCCGGATGTCGCCCCGCCCCCTCGTGCCAGTAGAACAGGTTGTCGACCGCCTTCAGGTCGGCGAACTCGTGCCCGATCCACCCTGCGCCCTGGCGGTACTGCTCGTAGATGCCGCGCGGCACCAGTGACACCCCGGTGCCGGCGCTGACGCAGCTGACTATCGCACCGTAGCTGCCGATGCCCACGATGGGCAGCTTGTGCCCCTGGGCCTGCAGCCAGTGCTCCAGTGCCGCCCGATACGGACAGCCTTCAGGCCACATGAACACGGCCTTGCCCACCAGGTCCGCGGCGCTGCGCAGCGGCCCCAGTGACGGTGCGCCGATCAGCAGCAGGTCTTCCTGGTACATCAGGGTGCGGCGCAGGTGCGGGCGCTCGACATCCACCGCCACGATCGCACCATCGAGGCGGTGGTTGAGCACATCGTCGAGCATCTGCGACCAGGTGCCGGTGCTCAGCTCCAGCGTCACCTCGGGATAGCGCGCATGGTACTGCGCCAGAAACCGCGGCAGGCGCCCGCTGGCCGAGGACTCGATGGCGCCGATGCGCAAGCGTCCGGATGGTTTGGCGGACGGCGCCAGCGCCTGCCTGGAGGCCTCGGCCAGGGCCAGCATCTGCGTGGCATAGGGCAAGAAGGTTTCCCCCGCCGGACTGATCACCAGCCCGCGCCCGCGGCGATGGAACAACGGCACGCCCAGCTCGGCCTCCAGCGCCTTGATCCGCGCCGTGATGTTGGACGGTACGTAGTGCAGCACCTCGGCCGCACGGGCAATGCTGCCGGTGTCGTGGACGGTCTTGAACATGCGGATCTGCATCAGCTCCATACATCACCCAAAGTGAACGATTGGCTCAGTATAAGTCGATTGTAGTGAGCAGTAGGCGTTCCGATACTGAGCGCACCCGCCCATCGGAAGTCCACCCCATGACCCGCCCCAGCTCACTGAAAATCGCCTGCGCCGTACTCTTCGTGCTGCTGTGCTGGGCCTACTCGCCCACCGGCATCCGCCTGGGCTTGCAGGGCTATGCGCCCACGCACCTGGCGCTGGCGCGCTTTATCGTGGCGTCGCTGTTCATGGCGGTCATCGCGCTGCTGCGCGGCATCACCCTGCCCCGGCTCAGGGACGTGCCCACCCTGCTGTTGCTTGGCCTGTTCGCGGTCAGCCTGCACCATGTGGCCATCAACTACGGCCAGCGCGGGGTCAGCGCCGGGGCGGCCAGTGTGCTGGCGCAGTCCACGCCGCTGTTCAGCCTGCTGATCGCGCACTGGGTGTTCAAGCAGGTGGCCGGGGCCTGGCATTGGGGCTGCCTGCTGCTGGGCATGGCCGGCGCGGTGATCGTGGTGGCCGGCGATCGCGGGCTCGGTCAGTTCGACCCGCACGGGTTGCTGATTCTGGTGGCGGCATTGTCGTGGAGCATCTATTTCGCCCTGCAGAAACACCACGGCCACCGCTACGACGCGCTGACCATCACCTGCTACACCGTATGGTCGGGCACTGCATTGCTGATGGTGTACCTGCCGGGGCTGCTCGACGACCTGGGCCACGCGCCGTCCCAGGCCAACACTGCGGTGCTGGTGCTGGGGGTATTCCCCAGCGCGCTGGCCTACCTGGCCTGGGCCTGGGTACTGCGCCACTGCGAGGTCACCCGGGTGACCCTGGCGCTGTACCTGATACCCGCCTTCGCCATGCTGATCGCCGCAGCGCTGCTGGGCGAGCGGCCCTCGGCTTCGGTGATGCTGGGCGGGCCGTTGGTGCTGATCAGCGTGCTGGCGCTGAACCTGAGGCCGCCTCGGCTGCCGGTTCAGCCGGGTCGCCAAACTTCACATTGAAGTAGTCGAGCAGGGTCTGGCCACGACGCAAGGTACTGCGCACCTCTTCGCTCTGCGCCAGCAGTTCGGCGCTGGGCCTGGCATGCTGTTCAGCCGGCAGCGGCGTCGACCACGCCTTCACTTCAGGAGGTATGCCCGCCTTGGGCCGGTTGTTGACCCAGTGCGAGATATGGCACGGCAAGGTCCAGCCGCCGAAGGCCTGCACAAACAGAAAGCCAAACCAGTGCTGCCACCACGGGAAGTTGTCGCGATAGCCCTGGCGGGCCATGTGGAAGAACGCCACGGTGCCCTCCTCGAACTCTTCATCGGGCGCTGGCGGCAGGCTCGCCGGGCCCTCTTCCATGTACACCCGGATCGCTTCCCATTCGGCAATCGCCGCGCCCAGGTGGCCGCTGGGCACGTTGATCCACAGCACATTGCCGGTGTCGGCCTGACGCAGGCAGAACATCAGGTTGAAGGCGGGCAGCACGGCGTACTCGGTGACGGTGCGCCCCGCGCTGACGCAGGCGATCACCGACTCCCACGGCACGAAGATCGGCGCCGCGCCCCGAGTGGGCACGAACGCCACCTCGCGGCGCTGGCGGTTGAAGCGTATCGGCGGGTGAATCGTCACCTCGCGCATCACCCGCCAGAACATCCCCGCATACAGCAACGACAGGCAGGCGATGAAGCCCCAGATGAACCCGTTGGCCATGAAGTCGGCGAAGGTGCTCCAGAACGGCTCCACATGGCGGCGTGCCCAGGAGCCGAGCAAGGCAGTGAGCATGAAACAGGTAACCACACCCATCACCGAGGCGATGCCGCAGCGCGCCATGAACTCGAAGTTGCCCTGGCCGATGGCAAAGTCCAGGTACACCTCGTTGGATTCGCGGTGCAGGTTGCGGCTGCTGTAGGCCGGCATGCCGGTGGGGATCGGCAGGGGCGAGAGGTAGACGATCTCGGTGCCGGCCACCCGCTCGAAGTCACCGGCGTGGGGCAGGCGTTCGTATTTGCTGTCGGTCATCGAGCTATTCCTCTTCCAGCGTCAATGGCCGCGCCATGTCTTTGATCCAGTGCCACAGGATGTAGAAGATGGGGCTTGCGCAGCAGACACCGATCAACAGCAGCCCGACAGCATTGTTGAGCAACTGGCGCGGGTTGCACTCCAGGGGGCCGCTGTTGCCCTTGCCCATGCGCACACAGCCATGCTCCGGATAGGCCATGACATAGGCGCCCCAGGCAAACAGCGCGGCCAGCAGGGCGAACAGCAGCATCAGGCCCACCTCGGTATCGCGATTGCCCAGGCGCTCCCAGCGTTGCGCCAGCCGCAGGTTCAGCATGCGTCGACATCCTTGTTCATACAGGCTCCTATGAAAAACGGCGCACAGTATCACGCAAATAGTCGTCGAGCAGTTTTACATCGCCGTGGGGCCTGGGCAGTGCCGGGGCGGCTCCCCCTCGTGCCAGCTCGCTCTCGATGAACTGGTGCAGCAGTACGCGGCGAGGCCCGTAATCGGCTTCGCTGGCGATGCGTTTGACGCGAAGCAGCTCGTCCAGGTCGGCCAGCAGCAGCGGGTCGTGCAGGGTCGCCTCCACCAGTTGGGCGAACGCGGTGGGCGGCATGCCCAGGCCCTGTTCGATCCAGCGCACCGCCAGCAACGGGCGCAATACGTAGAGGTACTTCTTCAGGCGCACCTCTTCGCCCTGCAGGTAGATGCGAAAGTTCTTGGTGGCCATCGACAGGTAGTGGTGAAACGCCGCCTGCGGCGAATGGAACTGCCTGGCCAGGCCGCGCAAGGCTTGCAGCGCCCCCGGCTCGGCCCGGTACACCAGCGGCGAGTCGAGCCATTCGAGCAGGGTCGGGTTGGCATTGCGCAGCAGGCGCAGGGTCTTGCGCAGCTCCCAGCCACTGATGTCGAGTTCGTCGGTGAGCGGGCGCTCGATCACGTCGCGTGGCTCGTCGATGCGCAGGTACCAATCCTGGCGGTGCACGTAGATGAAGCGCACGTCGAAGTCGCTGTCGGTGGAGGCAAAACCCCAGGCGCGGCTGCCGGATTCGCAGGCGTAGAGCACGCGCACGTCATGCTCGCGCTCGATGCGTTGCAGTTCTTCGAGTACCCAGCTGCGCATCGCACTGGGCAGGGGGTGACGGTCTTCCATGTTCATGTTCGAATCCTCGTTGTACCCCTTCGCCGGCAAGGCCGGCGAAGAGGCCGTCAGCCTTTCACACACACCACCTGACGCAACGTGTGCACCACTTCCACCAGCTCGCGCTGCGCCGCCATCACCGCATCGATGTCCTTGTAGGCCATCGGGATCTCGTCGATCACGTCCTTGTCCTTGCGGCACTCCACATGCGCGGTGGCGCGCACCTGGTCCTCAAGGGTGAAGGCCTGTTTGGCCCGGGTACGGCTCATGATCCGCCCGGCACCGTGGCTGCAGGAGCAGAACGATTCCTTGTTGCCCAGGCCGCGCACGATGAAACTCTTCGCGCCCATCGAGCCCGGAATGATCCCCAGCTGGCCCTTCTGCGCCGACACCGCGCCCTTGCGCGTCACCAGGATCTCCTGGCCGAAGTGCTGCTCTTTCTGCACGTAGTTGTGGTGGCAGTTGACCCCCTGCAGGTTGGCCTCGAACGGCTTGCGGATGACCTGGCGCGTGGCCTCGATCACCGCGTGCATCATCAGCGCACGGTTCTGCCGGGCAAAGTCCTGGGCCCACTCCACCGCCTGGACGTAGTCGTCGAAATGTCGGCTGCCTTCCTCGAAATACGCCAGTTCCTTGTCCGGCAGGTTGGCGATGTGCTGGCGCATGTCGGCCTTGGCCAGCTCGATGAACAGGTTGCCGATGGCATTGCCCACGCCCCGCGAGCCGCTGTGCAGCATGAACCACACGCGGTCGGCCTCATCCAGGCACACCTCGATGAAGTGGTTGCCGCCGCCCAGGGTGCCCAGGTGCTGGCGATTGTTGGTCTTCTGCAGTTGCGGGTACTTGTCGGTGATCGCCTTGAAACGCCCGGCCAGGGCCGACCACGCCTGATCGGCGACGGTCGGTACGTGGTTCCACGCGCCCTGATCGCGCCGGCCGAAGGTCTTGCCGTGGGGCACTGCCTTCTCGATGGCGCTGCGCAGCCCTTGCAGGTTGTCGGGCAGGTCGGCCGCCACCAGCGAGGTGCGCGCCGCGATCATGCCGCAGCCGATGTCCACGCCCACCGCCGCCGGGATGATCGCGCCCAGGGTCGGGATCACGCTGCCAATGGTCGAGCCCTTGCCCACGTGCACATCGGGCATCACGGCCAGGTGCTTGAAGATGAACGGCAGGCGCGCGGTGTTCATCAGTTGCTGGCGTGCGTCCTCGTCCACCGGCACGCCCTGTGTCCAGAGCTTGATCGGTTTGCCGTTGGCCACTTCGAGGATGTTCATGTGTTTCATCTCAATTGTCCTTGTAGCCCGCCAGGCCCGAAGGCCTGGCAGGTGTCATGCGGTTTTCAGGCTGACCAGCCCATTCAACACCTGATCCAGCCCGCCGAATACCGAAATCCGGTCGATGCGCTCGGCCACCCGCTCCAGGGTTTCCAGCTCCTTCAGGCGCAGGGCCGTCGGGTTGTCTTCCATGACCTTGGCGGTGTTGAGCAGCGAACGGGTCGCCGAGGTTTCCTCGCGGCGCCGGGTCACGTTGGCCTGGGCCGCCTTCTCCGCCTCCACCACTTGCGCCAGCAGGGTCTTCATTTCACCCGGCAGAATGATGTCGCGCACGCCCAGGCCGCTGACCTCGATGCCGCTGCCCACCAGTTTCTCGGCCAGGTACTGGCTGACGGTGTCGTCGATCAGTTGCTTGTTCTCCAGCAGCTCGTCGAGGGTACGCGTGCCCACGGCCGCACGCAGGCCGAACTGCACCTCGCGGTACAGGTGCTCCAGCGGTTTGCTGAGGCTGGCGAAAGCCATCAGCACGTCGCTGTAGCGCCAGTTGGCCGCCAGGTTCAGGCGCAGGCTGACCTTGTCGCGGGTGAGGATCTCCTGGCCGCTGACCTCCAGCGACTGGATGCGCATGTCGACCATGTCGACGCTCACCTGGCGGTTGAAGCGCCAGAAGCCGTACTGACCGGCCGGCAGCAGCTCGACAACTGCGCCATCGACCTTGAGCACGCCCACATGGAAGGCCGGCACCGGCGCCAGCAGCACCGCATCCAGCCCGGCCAGGGTGCGACCGCGCAGCTTGGGCTGGCCGAGCTGGCCGAGCAGGGTCGGCTCCAGGCGATAGCTGTGGGTCAGGTCGATGCGCTGCAGGGTCTGCGCGCTCTGGCCCTTCCAGTACAACTGGCGGCTGCCCGGTGGCAGCAGTTCCGCCAGTGCGCCATCCTCGAAACGCAGGCCCACTTCGTGTTCGGCCAGGTCCATGCGCTCGAAGTACTGATCCACCACCGCCGGCTCGCTCTGGCGCAGGTAGCCGGCCAGGCGGTGCTCGAAGCGCGGGGTGTTGAGACTGAAGGTTTCCACCGTCAGCCGGTTATGCAGGTCAAAGCGCTGATGCACGCCCGGTTCCAGGATCGACACGAAGTCGCCCTCGCAGAACAGCAGGCCGCGTTCGTTCTTTTTCACGATGAAGCGCTTGAGCAGTTTCATTCTGTATTTCCCTTTCAATGAATTCCGTGGTGCCGGTGCTGCCGGTACGCCGAGCGCTGCAGGTGGGGCCCGGGGGGAGGTGCACGCGCCGGGACATCAGAGTCCTTTGCCGACCGAGTCCTTCGGTCCGACGTTGCGCCTTGCCCCGGGCCCGGCCAGCAGGCCGGGCGTACCAGCGGTGGCAGGGGCGTCCTTCGCGACAGTCAGCCATCCTGGCTGCAAGTGCGTTGCCCTCGCCTCACCGGCGGGTGTTACGGGTACAGCTACCGTGGAGGGTATGTAACGAGTTCTAGGCTCGTTGGCGGCCCCATCCGGGGTTGCGCCAGCGACCGGTCGTTGCGGCGGCGGCATGCACGACACCAACACCAGGGGTGGGCTCGTGCACCGGTGGGGTTGTGAACCCCGACCCGTTGGCCTGCTTGGCGATGCGGTCGAAAGCGTTATTGCGAGGGGCGTGCCAGGTTTCGTAAAAGCGCTAGAATTTATTTTCAACTAATTGATTTATAAGTGTTTTATTTTCATCTTCGTTAAATCAACCTGCGCACCGGGCAAATGCTTGAGGGCTTTTATGTATACTTTTATCTCTTCATTTATCCAAAAAGATAAACAGCATGCACAAGCGCAGCGTTGCCATCGGCTTCATCGGTACCACCCTCGACCGCAACGGAAAGGGTGCCGCGCGCTGGAACAAGTGGCGGCCCACCGTCGCGCTGTGCCAGCAGCCTGATCTTTCGATCGACCGCCTGGAGCTGATTCACGGCAAGAGCGAACGTGATCTGGGCCTGGCCGAGCGCCTGCGCGAGGATGTACTCAGCGTGTCGCCCCACACCGAGGTGCGCCTGCACCGCTTGGCACTGCACAACCCGTGGGATTTCGAAGAGATGTACGGCGCGCTGCATGACTTCGCCAGCAGCTACCACTTCGACACCGAGCACGAGGACTACCTGGTGCACATCACCACCGGCACCCACGTTGCGCAGATCTGCTGGTTTCTGCTGACCGAGGCGCGCTACCTGCCGGCGCGACTGGTACAGACCTCGCCGGCGCGCGGCAAGGAAGAAGAGCGTGACCCGGCCGGCACCAGCACGCTGATCGACCTCGACCTGTCGCGCTATGACCACATCGCTTCGCGCTTTCAGCGCGAGCAGGCGCACAGCCTGGCGTTTCTCAAGGCCGGCATCGCCACGCGCAACGTGGCGTTCAACCACTCCATCGAGCAGATCGAGCGCGTCGCCCTGCGCTCAACCGCCCCGATGCTGCTGGTGGGGCCGACCGGTGCCGGCAAGTCGTTCCTGGCCCGGCGCATCCATGAACTCAAGCGCACGCGCCACCAGCTGGAGGGCCGCTTCGTCGAAGTGAACTGCGCCACGCTGCGCGGCGACGGCGCCATGTCGAGCCTGTTCGGGCATATCAAGGGCGCCTTCACGGGTGCACAGAACGCCCGCGACGGCCTGCTGCGCGCCGCCGACGGCGGCATGCTGTTTCTCGACGAAATCGGCGAACTGGGCGCCGACGAACAGGCCATGCTGCTCAAGGCCATCGAAGAGAAGCGCTTCTTCCCGATGGGCGCAGACAGCGAGGTGCAAAGCGACTTCCAGTTGATCGCCGGCACCCACCGTGACCTGCGCAAGCAGGTGGCCGAAGGGCTGTTTCGCGAAGACCTGTATGCGCGCATCAACCTGTGGACCTTCGAACTGCCGGGGTTGGCCGGGCGGCGCGAAGACATCGAGCCGAACATCGATTTCGAACTGCAGCGCCACGCCCGCGAACAGGGCCGCAACGTGCGCTTCAACCTTGAAGCCAAGCGCCAGTACCTGGCGTTCGCCCATTCACCGCAAGCACGCTGGGCCGGCAACTTTCGCGAGCTGTCGGCCTCGATCACGCGCATGGCGACCCTGGCCGACAGCGGACGCATCGACGAGCCCTTGGTCAGCGAAGAGATCACCCGGCTGCAACGGGCCTGGGGGGTTGCGGCGCCCACCGAGCCGTTGCTTGAAGGGCGTGAGCTGGACCTGTTCGACCGCCTGCAACTGGAGGCCGTGCTGCGGGTGTGTCGCGATGCCCGCTCGCTGTCCGACGCAGGGCGCCAGCTGTTTGCGGTATCGCGCCAGGACAAGGAAAAACCCAACGATGCCGACCGCCTGCGCAAATACCTGGCGCGCTTCGAACTGGACTGGAACCAGCTGCGCAGCTGAGCTGCCATGCTAGAATCCGCGCCCCGGCCGTATTGGCCGGCACACTTTCCCTTCCACCGAAAAAGGACTCTCGGTCTTGTCGTTCATGACATCTCCTCGTCTGCACTTTGCCACCCTCAGCCTGTTCACCGCCCTGAGCCTTACCGCCACCGCCAGCTTCGCCGACGAAGACGAGGCCGTTGCCAAGGGCCGCTGGCAGGGCCTGGCCGGCATGGCCAACCTCTACCTGAACGATGCCGACGCACAGGAATTCATCGATGCCGGCGACAAGGAGAAAAGCGAGCACGACAACATGGCTGGCGCCCTGGCCTATTACCTGACGGCCGCACGCCTGGACCCGAAGAACGCCTATGCGTCCTACCAGGCCGGCGCCGCCCTGGCCTCGATGGAGAAGTTCGATCTGGCTGGCGACCTGCTCGACCAGGCCCGCGAGCGCGGTTTCTGGCAGGCCGTGATCCTGCGTGACGACGACGAGCTGGAGGGCATGAAGGACGCACCGGCCTACAAGAAACTACTGCAGAGCGCCGAGGCCAACTACGCCAAACAGGCCAAGGATGCCGGTGCGGCGGCGTTCAGCATCCCCGAAGGCAAGGCCCCGGCCGGCGGCTGGCCGGTGGTGGTGTGGCTGTCCGGCTACGGCACCGAAGGCAGCAAGGGCATTCGCATGCGTGAAGAACTGGTGGGCGAACGCGCCGTACTGGTGGGCGTGAACGGCACGCTCAAGCGCGACGAGGGCCAGTTCATGTGGCAGCAACACACGGTCGAGCCGACCGAGAAAGCCGTGGCGGCCGCGCTCAAGGCCCTGGAAAAGCAGACCCGCATCGACCGCTCGAACGTGGCGCTGATCGGCTTTTCCCAGGGCGCCGAACATGCGGCGCACCTGATCGCCGAATACCCGCAGCATTACAGCGGCGCGGTACTGCTGTCGCCGGGCGGCTTTCGCATTCCATTCGCCGTGCAGAAGGCCAAGGACAAGCGCATCGTGATCGTGCACGGCGCCAAGGAGCATTCGAGCAACCTGGAACTGACCGCAACCACGCAGAAGGCATTCGAAGGCAGCAACCCGGTGCAAAGCCACGAACACCCGGCCGGGCACACCTTCCAGGATGACTGGGAAACGGCGTATCGCGGGTACCTCGATTACGCGTTGGGGCTGACCCCGGCGGGCTGACTACAGCGCGGCTTTCGCCAGCAAGGCTGGCTCCTGCAGAGTGGGGATAAACGGCAGGAGTCAGCCTTGCTGACGAAGAACCCTTCGAGATCTGTCCAAAAGTCCTACAGCAGGCCCCAAAAAACCATTCTATGCTTGCACCTGAGTTCGACGCCCCTGTGGCTCGAAGCTGGGGGGCTGTTATCGATGCACCGGGGCGCCGCAAGCCAATCCCGACACCGATACAGCCCCTCTTTTTTTGCCTCAGCGCAGCCCCAACTGCCCCCGCAGGTAGTCATACAGCCCCGACGCACTCTTGCGATAGCCATCGGCCGTCAGGTGCACCAGGTCGCCTCGCGCCAGCCCCTCTGCCTGCCACCGCGCAATCGAGCACTCCCCGCCCATGTAGGCCTGCCAGTCCCAGAACAGCACGTTGGCCTGGCGTGCCACCTGGCGCTGGATCTGCACCACCTGCGGCAACGACTGCGGGCGCCGCGTCGCGCAGGTGCGCGCACCACGCTGCTTGATCGAGTCCGAAGGCCCCACCAGCAGGATCACTGCCCGTGGCTGCACCCGCTTGAGCTGGGCCACGGTACGGCGCAACTGGTCACGGTACTTGGCCATGTCCAGGGTGTTGTCGAACGCCTCGTTGGTGCCATAGGCCAGAATGATCAGGTCCGGGCGCAGGGCCTTGAGGTTTTCCTGCCAGCCAGCCTGCCATTTGTCCTGCACCTCCAGCCGCGCACCGTTGATACCCAGGGCCGAATAGGTCACCCCGGCGTTCTTCTGGCCCTGGATGTACCAGCCACCCAGCACCGTGCCCGGGTGGGCATTCAGGCTCATGTCCACCGGCAGGCTGATGCTGTTGAGCGGCGGGCTGAAGCGCCACTGCCCGTTGCTTGCGGCCAGCATCACGCGGCGCGCCGCGTTCTGCCCGCCACGGGCGGTAAGGCTGCTGTTCTCCCGCGCCTGGTACAGGGCCGAGATACGGTAGCGCTGGGCACTGGGTTCGCGCGCCTCCAGGCGCACGCTCGGGTTTGCTGCCAGCGGTACCGACAGGTAGCCCCCCAGCGGGAACTGGGTGCTTTGCTGGTTGCGCGCCGACACCAGCTCCCACTGGCGCCTGGCCGTCTTGAGGATCAGGTTGTCGTAGCGCGTGCCAGGTACCGGTGTCGCCGCCACAAAGCCTATGCCGCCATCGCCGTACTGCGACTGCAGCAGGCGACGCATCTCGCCGCTGAACAGGTCGGCGGCAGTGTGCGAATCTCCGAATTGCACGATATTGACCGGTGTGCGACTGGAGGTGCGCAGCTTGCCGGCCAGCACCGCAAGGTTGCCGTCACGGCTGCCGGTCGCCTTCTGCTGCACGGCGAGGGGGCGCGCGGCCGGCGCGTTGACCGCCGCCACCGGGCTGCAGCCCGGCAGCGCGCAGATAAGCGCCGCCACCGGGCTGCAGCCCGGCAGCGCGCAGATAAGCGCCGCCAGCACCAGGATGTTGTGCGCTCGGCGCATGCTCAGTGTCCCGTTACGGTCAGGCCCGGGAAGGCGATCATCGACAGTACCTGCTCGGCGATCAGCTTCTGGCCCGTGGTGGTGAAGTGGATGCCGTCGTCGACACGGGTCTTGACCCGTTTGCCCTGGCTGTTCTGCAGGGTATAGGAGAACTCGTCGGTCTGGTAACCGAGCACGCCGTTGGCCGACACGTAATGCTGCTGGTACAGCTGCGCCTGGCTTTCATACAGCCCGCTGAGATAGGCCATGGCCGTCGACAACTTGGGTTTTTGCATGTTGGGCGGGCCGACCCAGATCACCTGCACATTGTGCGCGCGGGCCTCGTCCAGGATCCGGTCGATGCGCTTGCGGTACAGCGCCTCCCACTCAGGCGATTTGAAGCGCAGGAACGGCTTGCCCTTGGACTCGGGCATGTCCCACGGGTCGTTCGGGCCCAGGAACACCACCATCAGGCGGATGTTGGGGTGATTCTGCAGCGTGTCGGACACCGTCTGCGGCCAGTTGAAAAAACCGGGGTACGCCAGGCCCGTGCTCTGGCGGCTGAGGTTGACGCTCTTGATCTGGTAGCGCTTGAGCAAGGTGTTGGCCAGGTGCGGCGCCACGCCCTGCATCAGCGAGTCGCCCACCAGGAACACTTCGTCGCCAGCCGCCAGGCTCACGGCCTTGGGCGGCTGCCCCGGCACCACCGGTTGCGCGGCGGGCGCCTGTGCCACAACCGGCTGCACTGCCGCTGGCTGCACTGCAGGGGGCCTGGCCGCAGGTGTCGGCGCCACCACCGGTACCTTGGCAGGCGCCGGCGCCTTGGCATGCGGCTGCGCCAGGTCGACCAGCACCACCGGCATACTGGGCGGCAGCTCGACCGTCGGCATGCCCTCGGCCTGGGCCAGCAGGGTCTGGCGCTCCAGGCTGTCGATGAAGCTGCTGCGCGCATCCCCCAGGGCCTGGGTCAGGTTGCCGCCCAGGCGCCACGCCTGGCTCTGCCCTACCCAGGGCAGCTCGCAGCTCTGGTGGTACTTCTGCTGGCAGTACAGGCTGATGGAGTTCTGGTTCAGCCAGAACAGCAGCAAGGTGGTGACCAGGATCGCGTACAGCACCTTGGCCGCGCCCATTTGCGTCTTGAACAGCTGACCGGTACTAGAAGCTTGCATAGATGAACCCCGGCACGCCCGATTGCGAAGCGAAGATGACCAACGACACGAACAGCCCCAGCGGGATCGGGTAGAGCTGCCAGGGCAGCCGGCTGCTGGCGGCAAAACCCTGGCGCAGCAGCGCCAGCACCTGCGGGTACACCGCGATGTACAGCACGCAGCCCAGCAACAGCAGGCCGGTGGTGCTCAACAGCCCGCCCAGGCTCAGGCCGGCGATGCCGCCGAGCATGTCCAGCGCATCATCCAGGCTCGCGCAGCGAAAGAAGATCCAGGCGAAGGCGACGTAGTGGAAGGTCAGCAGGCGCGCCAGCACATCCGCGCCCGGCCAGCGCATCGGTTGTGGCAGCACATAGGTTGAGGCCTTGTACAGCGCCAGCCCCACGCCGTGCAGCGCACCCCAGATGATGAAGTTGAGGCTCGCGCCGTGCCACAGCCCGGAAACCAGCATCGCCAGCAGCATGTTCAGGTTGCCGCGCCATACGCCCTGGCGGTTGCCGCCCAGCGGGATGTACACGTAGTCGCGAATGAAGGTCGACAGGCTGATGTGCCAGCGCCCCCAGAACTCCTTGAGGTTGCGGGCCGCGTAGGGCGCATTGAAGTTGGCCGGCAGGCGAAAGCCCAGCAGCAGCGCCACACCGGTCACCAGGTTGGTGTAGCCGCTGAAGTTCAGGTAGATCAGCAGGCTGTAGCCGTACACGCTCAGCAGCAGTTGCTCGGCGCTGAAGCCGCTTGGGGTCTCGAACACCGGGTCGACCCACTCGCTGCCCAGCCAGGCACTGAAGAAGAACAGCTTGACCACCGCCAGCGCAATCAGCCCCAGCGCCCGTTGCGGCTCCAGCACCTGGCGGATCTGCGCCGGGCGAATCTGCGGCAGCATGTGCGCGGCGCGGTTGACCGGACCGGCCACCAGGCTGGGGAAGAAGGCCAGGTACAGGGCCAGGTCCAGCGGCGCGGCCGGGGCCATTTCACCGCGGTTGATCGACACCAGGTAGCTGACCGAATGGAAGGTGTAGAACGACAGCCCGATCGGCAGCAGCACCTCCAGCACCGGCAGCGAGACGTCCAGGCCCAGGTCGGCCAGCGCGGCCTGCACGCCCCCCACGAAGAATTCCTGGTACTTGAAGACATAGAAGCAGCCCAGCACCAGCAGCAACACCATCAGGTAGGTGAAGCGCCGTCCGGGATATCGCGCGCTGAACAGCCCCAGCAGGTAGACCAACAGGGTGTAGCCGAGCAGGATGTACAGCGAATCGAGGCTGAAGCTTGCGACCAGCGCATAGCTGCCCGCCAGCAGCAGGACGTTCTGCAGGCGAACGCTCCAGCAAAGGCTCCAGTAGACCGCGAAAAACAGAGTGAAGCAGAGGCCGAACTCGATCGAAAGAAAGCTCACAACGTAGTCCATTACGCGACATGGAAGGGGGGACCCTGACCCGGATACAACCCGCGGCGCAGAGCGGGCGCGATTATGGCAGACAGCAGTGAGCCCCCACAATGCAAGCGGTGCAGGAAAATCAAGCCTGTTCCCACGGCATTTATGCAACAGAATGCGACGAAAGATCACAGGCGCTGATTTGCTCCCCCTGCCCTGCTCTGCTAGTGTCGCGCCGTTCAAACCGCCACCAGAGACAGCCGCCATGGCCCGAAAAAAAGCTGCCATTGACTTCGAGCAATCCCTTGCCGACCTGCAAGCGCTGGTCGAACGCCTGGAGAACGGCGAACTGTCGCTGGAAGACTCGCTGACCGCCTTCGAGCAAGGCATCGGCCTGACCCGCGATTGCCAGAGCGCCCTGACCCAGGCCGAGCAGAAGGTCCAGGTGCTGCTGGAGCGCGACGGCGAGTTGCGCGCCGAGCCGTTCGACGCGGAACAGCCAGAATGATTGCCGCCTACCAGGCCCGTTGCCAGGCCCAGGTGGATGCCGCGCTGGAAACCCTGTTCCACGCCCCCTCGAGCGAACTCGAGCGCCTGTATGCCGCCATGCGCTACAGCGTGATGAACGGCGGCAAGCGGGTACGCCCGCTGCTGGCCTATGCCGCCTGCGAGGCGCTGGGTGGCGCCAGCAGCGATGCCGACGGCGCCGCCTGCGCAGTCGAGCTGATCCACGCCTATTCGCTGGTGCATGACGACCTGCCGGCAATGGACGACGACGACCTGCGTCGCGGCCAGCCCACCACCCACAAGAAATTCGACGAGGCCTGCGCGATCCTGGCCGGCGACGGCTTGCAGAGCCTGGCCTTCAGCGCCCTGCTCGACCCGCGCCTGAGCCCGCAGGGCGATGCCATTCGCCTGGCCATGGTGCAGGCCGTGGCCCAGGGCGCCGGCCCCGCCGGCATGGTCGGTGGCCAGGCCATCGACCTGGGCTCGGTGGGGCTCAAGCTCGATCAGACCGCGCTGGAATACATGCACCGGCACAAGACCGGCGCGCTGATCGAAACCAGCGTCAAGGTCGGCGCCCTGGCCAGCGCGCGGGCCGATGCCCAGACGCTTGCGGCCTTGCAGCAGTATGCCCAGGCCATCGGCCTGGCGTTCCAGGTGCAGGACGACATCCTGGATGTCGAGAGCGATACCGCGACCCTGGGCAAGCGCCAGGGCGCAGATATCGCCCGCGACAAGCCGACCTACCCGGCATTGCTGGGGCTCGAAGCCGCCAAGGCCTACGCGCTGGAACTGCGCGACCAGGCGCTGGCAGCGCTGGCTGGGTTCGATGACAAGGCCGAGCCGCTGCGCGCGTTGGCGCGGTACATCGTCGAACGCCGCAGTTGACCGCAGCGGCCCTTCGCCGGCAATGCCGGCTCCTGCATCGAACCCTGTAGGAGCCGGCATTGCCGGCGAAACGCGCCCCACATACCTCAATGGGCA
>NZ_JASCPN010000039.1:0-52103 GCF_029960155.1 Pseudomonas sp. PS01300
GGCGGTTGATCATTCAGTTTCGCGTGTGAGCGCGAAGCTTCGCCGGCAAGGCCGGCTCCTACAGGGGCATGCAGTGCCTGTAGGAGCCAGCCTTGCCGGCGAAGGGCTCACCACTTACGCCGGGGTCAGGCACTCCGGCGCATTCAACTTCGGATCATTCACCAGGTTCGCCAGCACCCGCTCGCGCAAGGCGGCCTGCGGGCCAGCGAGCAATTCCTGCAACTTCACCAGCGGCGTCTGCGGGTCCAGCCACGCGGCCTGCCCTGCCGCATCCAGAATCAGCGGCCGGCGCTGGTTGACTGCGGCCTGGGTCACCACCGCCGTGCTCAGCCACACCTGGTCCTGCACCGGGTAGGCCTCCCACACGCCGGCAAAGAACAGCGAAGACCCCTCGCCCGGCGTCAGCCAGTAAGGCCGCTTGCGCGCGGTGCCGCGCCACTCGTAGAAGCCGTTGGCCGGCAGCAGGCAACGACGCAGGCGAAACGCTTCGCGAAACATCGGTTGCTCGGCCAGGGTCTCGGCGCGCGCCTGGGCCGGGGTGCGCGACAGGTCGGTCAGCCACGCCGGGGTCAGCCCCCAGCGCGCCCGCGCCAGCTCCAGCTGGCCTTCGCGCTGACGCTGGATCAGCACCGAGGCGCCGGGCGAGATGTTCCATTGCGCCTGCTGGTCAGGCGGGAACCCGGGCAGCGCGGCAAACGCCGAAGACCAGCGAAACAGGGCGTAACGTCCACACATGAGCAAAACCTAGCAAATCAGTATTCCCGGAAGGCTCTCCGGCTCGTCGCCAGGAAGCGGCTGGGCGCCATTGTACGCGGCGATCAGCTGGCGTGCGTATTCGGCCTGCGCATCGGGCACCGCCAGGCCCAGCAGCCCCTGCATCGGCAGCTCGCCCACGGCGCCCATCAGGTCGCGCCCACTCAGGTGCGCCTGGATCCCTTCGCTGCGCAGCATGCCGATCAGAAGCTCGGCCTCCAGCAGACTTTCCGGCTCGTAGATACGCTGCATCACTCGTCCTCGCGCTTGACGTCCAGCATCCACTCCTCGCCATGCACCTGCAGCACGAACACGATCGGCCGGCAACAGACCTGGCAGTCCTCGATATAGCTCTGGTCGCCACCGGACAGGTCAACGGTAGTTTCCACTTGCTCACCGCAGTAAGGACAATCATAGAAAGCAGATTCCACCATCGCAGTCTCCCAGGTGACTTGTGCGTATAATTGCCGGTCTATTTACAGGCCTTGCCGGTGTCTGAGCCGTTTTTCAGTCCGCAGCCCTACTATTACCCTAGCCGTTTCCAACAAGAGAGCATGATGGGCGAATTCGATGCCATCCGACCGTACAACGACGCCGAGGTGCCCGCCGTGCTGGCGCGCCTGCTCAGCGACCCGGCATTTCTGGATATCCTCACCCACTTTCGCTTCCCGCGCATGGCCGGGGCTTTCGGATGGCTGCTCAAGCCGCTGATCGCCCGGCGCCTGCGCAAGGAATTTGCCGGGGTCAGTTGCGTATCGACCCTGCAGGACAAGGTCGAATACTACGTCGACCACACCATCGACCGCGCCACCGACGGGGTGACCTACACCGGTGTCGAGCAGTTCAAGTCCGGCAGTGCCTACCTGTTCCTGGCCAACCACCGCGACATCGTGATGGACCCGGCCTTCGTCAACTATGCGGTGTACCACGCCGGCCTGCCGACCCCGCGCATCGCGATCGGCGACAACCTGCTGCAAAAGCCGTTCGTCAGCGACATGATGCGCCTGAACAAGAGCTTCATCGTGCACCGCTCGATCACCGGGCGGCGCGAAAAGCTGGCGGCCTATCAGCTGCTGTCGGCATACATCAACCACTCGATCCGCAACGACTGCGCCTCGATCTGGATCGCCCAGGCCGAGGGCCGCGCCAAGGATGGTGACGACCGCACCGATTCGGCGATCCTCAAGATGTTCCACATGAGCCGCAAGGACGAACCGTTCGGCGCAGTGATCCAGTCGCTGAACCTGAGCCCGGTGTCGATCAGCTATGAGTACGACCCGTGCGACCAGGCCAAGGCCCGCGAGCTGTACATCCGCGCCACCACCGGCACCTACAGCAAGGCGCCTGGCGAGGATGACGTGAGCATCGCCCAGGGCATCACCGGCTACAAAGGTCGCGTGCACATCAACTTCGCCCCGCCGGTGAGCGAGTACTTCGAAGACACCAAGCAACTGGCGGCGGAAATCGATCGGCAGATACTGGGTGGCTACCGGTTGTTCCCGGTGCATTACCTGGCGTATGCACAGTGGGCCGATGCCGACCCGCAGTTGCAGGTGCCCAGGGCCGCCGAGGTGTTCCCGGCCGATGAGCTGGCCCGAGCCCAGGCCGAGTGGCAGCGGCGCCTGGATGCCTGCCCGGTGGAACACCAGCCGTACCTGGTGCTGCAGTATGCGATGCCGGTGCGCAACCAGTACCGCGTCAAGGCGGGGTTGGCGCTCTAGAGCGCGTCGCCCGTATCGCGGGTCAAGCCCGCTCCCACAGGGATATCACTGGCTTTGAGTACAGTGCAGAACATGTGGGAGCGGGCTTGACCCGCGATGGCTTCACCTCAGATCCAGGTACTGAACCACGACAGCAGCAGCGCCATCGCCAGGCACGAAAACCCCAGGATGTAGTAGAACCGGTTCACCCGCAGGTTCATCCCCTCCACCATCACCTCATCACGCGCCAGCCCCGCCAGCGCCTGCGCGCCACGGCGCCGCGCCGCTTGCAACAGCAACCCGCCAGGGCAGGTAATCAACAAGGCCAGCACATTGATCAGCTTGGCCGGGTGGGCCGCCAGCAGCCCCCACATCACTTGCAACGACATCGCACAACCTCGATAAAAAACCAGACCTCGACACGCCGCGCATTCTACCCAAGCGCCAGCGGCTCTCTCGTACTTTGCGACCGATGACAATTAAATCCGGCCGTCACACGTTCGTCATCCCGACAAGCCACTCTATTGCCCTTCAACACTCAGGGAGCTTGTCATGCTGCACGCCGAAAACCAGGACCGCCTCTATCTGATCGCCCCCAGCGATGAACAACAGGCCTTGATCGACGGCCTGGCGTTCAACGTCCAGGACCGCCAGTGGCTGGTGTACTGCGCACTTGGCGGGCATGCCCACCATGACCTGCCGGAGGTCGACCAGGGCACCGGCATCAGCCTGCTGGACTTCTACGTCGAAGCCGCCTGAGCAGGTCACGCCCACTAAAAAGCCCGATGCCTGCAACGAGGCATCGGGCTTTTTCATTTGCCGTCAGCGGGTTTACTCGCCCAGTACCTGACCGACCGTCGGGTCCTTGAACAGGCGGGTCAGGGCGTCGCTGAGCACGTCACCCACCAGCTTGGTGTTGGTTTCCTGGTTGGGCGCCATGCCGAAGCGCTGGTCCAGCGAGGCGCCGTAGCGACCGCTGTAGCGGCGGTTGGCATTGGACACGTCGGCACGGAAGGTGGCGCCGATGGTGGCCTCGGTCACGTACAGGCCTTCCTTGGGCGACTGGTACTTCAGCTCGGCCAGGGTCACGGTCAGCTGCGGGGCGTTGTAGGCGTTCGCCGTGGGCGTGAAGCCCAGCAGACGCACCGCTGCCTCGGCCTGGGCCTGCAGCTTGGGCACGATGTCATTGCCGTTCACGGTGATGGCGCTGGTTTCCGGGTACAGCCCGCCGCGGGTACCCAGGGTTTGCGAAGGACGACCATCGACCACCTTGACCACCACCGGCTGGCCACGACCCACGGGCGCGAGCTGGGCAGTGAGTTTGGGTTGCGGGCTGAGTTGTTGCGGGCTGTGGGCACAACCGACCAGGGTCAGGCTGGTGACAGCGATCAAACCGAACAACAAACGTTGCAACATGCTCATCTCTCCAGGAATAGCAGCAAAGGTCGCCAGTATAACCACCCGGGATCACCCCAGCCATCGGGGCCAGCCACTGTCACAATCGTTTCATCATCGACCGCGTAGACTGCCCACCTGCGCCGGTGAACGCTCTGTTCAGCCGCCTGCCCCCTGCAGGCCAGCCCGCCACGGCGTGGCCGGCGAAGCAAAGCGCAACAAAAGTCGTTAATAAAGATCGTTTCTGCCCGCGACCTCGTTATAATCTCCCCCCGATTATAAGGACGTCTCCTGATCGGGCCTCGCAGCACCGCCAATGCCATTGCATCGGCATCCCCGAATCGCCCACAGAGAGCCGCCCACACAGGTCTTGCCAAGCTGGTGTGCCCGCGTTCCTTCGGCGCTCTGCTCTGCCTGAACCTGCCGGGTTTGCCATCGTGCACACCCTTTTTGAGGTTCACGACTCCAAAAGAGCGTGAAAAAACGGTTTTCACAACTTCACGAGAGTGTGGCGAGCAATGAACAGTCTGGCATGTGTAAAAGCAGCAACTGCGTCCCTGAAAGCCCCAAACAGCTGGCAACAGCACTCATCTGCGATGGGTGACTAAGGCCGGTCCATAGCGCACGATGGACACCTTGACCATAAGTCGAATTGCCGCACGGGCGGTAAAATGCGTTCATAGGCAACGCAAAGCCCGGTTGGTGGTGTCCGCGGAAGTTGAAAAACCTGCGAAGTAGCGGACATGGAAATCCCGGCCAAGCCTGGGAGCCATGCTGTCAATTTGGTGCTGAAGATTTTTGGAGACGCGTTAATGGCGCAGAACGAAGCAGTCGATGTAGTACTGGTAGGGGCCGGCATCATGAGTGCCACCCTGGCCGTACTGCTCAAGGAACTCGACCCGGCGATGAAGCTGGAAGTCGTCGAGTTGATGGATTCGGGTGCCGCGGAAAGTTCCAACCCGTGGAACAACGCCGGGACCGGCCATGCCGGGCTGTGTGAGCTGAACTACACGCCGCAGGCCGCCGACGGCAGCATCGACATCAAGAAAGCGGTGCACATCAATACCCAGTTCGAGGTATCCCGGCAGTTCTGGGCCTACCTGAGCAAAAAGGGCGCCTTCAAGAACCCGCGTGCCTTCATCAACCCGATCCCGCACCTGAGCTACGTCGAAGGTGACAAGGGCGTCGCGTTCCTGAAAAAGCGGTTTGAATCGCTCAAGCCTCACCACGCCTTCGCCGAGATGGAATACACCGAAGACAAGGCGCTGATGAACGAGTGGATGCCGCTGATGATGCCGGGCCGCCCCGCCGACCAGCACATCGCCGCCACCCGCGTGATGAAAGGCACCGACGTCAACTTCGGCGCCCTGACCAACAAGCTGCTCAAGCACCTGGCCGACACCCCCGAGTCGCAGGTCAAGTACAGCAAGAAGGTCACCGGCCTGCGCCGTAACGGCAGCGGCTGGACCGTCACCATCAAGGACGTCAACAGCGGCAGCAGCCGCGACGTCGATGCCCGCTTCGTGTTCCTCGGCGCCGGTGGCGCGGCCCTGCCGCTGCTGCAGCTGTCGGGCATCGAGGAGAGCAAGGGCTTCGGCGGTTTCCCGGTCAGCGGCCAGTGGCTGCGCTGCGACAACCCCGAGGTGGTCAAGCGCCACCAGGCCAAGGTCTACAGCCAGGCCGCCGTGGGTTCGCCGCCGATGTCGGTACCGCACCTGGATACCCGCGTCGTCGACGGCAAGACCTCGCTGCTGTTCGGCCCGTACGCCGGCTTCACCACCAAGTTCCTCAAGCACGGCTCGTTCCTCGACCTGCCGCTGTCGGTGCGCCTGGGCAATATCGGGCCGATGCTGGCCGTGGCCCGCGACAACTTCGACCTGACCAAGTACCTGGTCAGCGAGGTGATGCAGTCGATGGAACAGCGCCTGGAATCGCTGCGTCGCTTCTACCCTGAAGCCAAGGCCGAAGACTGGCGCCTGGAAGTGGCCGGGCAACGGGTGCAGATCATCAAGAAAGACCCGAAAAAAGGCGGCATCCTGCAGTTCGGTACCGAACTGGTGGCGGCCAAGGACGGCTCGCTGGCCGCCCTGCTGGGCGCCTCGCCGGGTGCTTCGGTCACCGTGTCGATCATGCTGGAACTGATCGAACGCTGCTTCCCCGAGCAGGCCAAGGGCGCCTGGGCGGCCAAGCTCAACGAGATCTTCCCGGCACGGGAGAAGGTCCTGGCGACCGACGCTGCGCTGTACCACAAGATCAGCGCACAGAACGACGAGGCCCTGGGCCTGGTCGAGAACCAGCCGACGCAAAGCTACGCGTAAGCGTGATGCATGAAAAAACGCCCCTCGGGGCGTTTTTTCATGGCTGCGATGTACTCACTTGCGGGCGCTGTCGATGATCTCGATGTACTCGGGCGCATTGCGCTGGTCGCCGACCACCTGGGCGAAAGTGTTGCCGTGCTCGTCCTTGCCGTCCACATCGTATCCGGCCTCGACGAAGAAGCCGACGAAACGTTCGAAGTCATCGATGCGCAGGCCGCGATAGGCCTTGATCAGTTTGTGGTGCGAGGGCGAGCTGGCATCGGCCGGTTCGAACTGGAGAAACGACTTGATGTAGTCGTCGCTGATCTCATCACCAATCACTTGCTTCTTGTCTTTACGCATTGCCGACTCCAACTGAACCATCACGGACATTTTTCACGGGCCGGCAGTTTACCCCCCGGCAGCGCTGTGGCTCAACGCGCGCGTAGGGTGCCGGTGTGCACATCGGCCCAGATATGACCGTTGGCATAGCTGAGGAACTGCACGTACAGGGTGTCGTTGCGCAGCAGGTCGAGAATCACCCGGTACTGGCTGGCGGGATAGTTGAGGGTCAGGGTGCGGCTCTTGGCGTCGAACGCCGGTTTGCGCAGGCTCTTGCCTTCGCCGTCGAAGCTGATCAGCACCTCGCTGATGGTGGCGCCCTTGTTCAGGGGCTTGCCCTTGAGGCGCATCAGCACCGGTGCCGTGACCGGTATCGGTTGCTGGTTGGACTGACGCTGGTTGCCGACCACCACCGAATACTGGGTCACCTGCAGCAGTTGCTGGGCTTCGGGGGTTTCCTGGCGCAGGGTAAGGTCGTCGGGCGGCAGGAACTGGCTGTGCAGCGGCGCGGCGGCCAGGGGCAGGCTGGTCAGCAGCAGGAGGGCGAGGATGGCGCGCATGGCAGGCTCCTTGGGGGCGGCCTGGCACTCTAGCATGAGAAATGTACGAGGCTGATGGCCTCTTGTGGGAGCGGGCCTGACCTGCGCTGCAGGCACCGCAAATAGCTGATACCGCATCGACCCTTTCGCGGGCCAAGTCAGCTCCCACCCGGTTTACATGCCCTTCACGGCATAGATACCCGCCGCATTGCGCCAGTAGCCCTTGTAGTCCATGCCGTAGCCGAACACATAGCGGTCAACGCAGCTCAAACCGCAGTAGTCGGCCTTCAGGTCAGGGCTGGCCTTGCGGTCGTGGTCCTTGTCCACCAGCACCGCGCTGTACACTGCCTTGGCACCGGCATGCTTGCAGAAGTCGATGATGGCGCTGAGGGTGTGCCCTTCGTCGAGGATGTCGTCGATGATCAGCACTTCGCGATCGATGAACGACACTTCGGGCTTGGCCTTCCAGAACAGGTCACCGCCGCTGGTCTGGTTGCGGTAGCGCGTGGCATGCAGGTAGGACGCCTCCAGCGGGAACTGCAAATGGGTCAGCAGCTTGCCGGAGAAGATCAGGCCACCGTTCATCACGCAGAACACCACCGGGTTGCGGTCGGCCAGGTCGGCGGTGATCTGCGCGCCCACACGGGCAATCGCCGCTTCGACTTCGGCTTCGCTGTGCAGGCAGTCTGCTTCACGCATGACTTGACGGATATGCTCGAGATCAGCGGACATGACGCTCTCCAGGGGGCTGCGGTTGAGAAAAGCGGGCAAAGGTACGCACCCTCACGCATCAGATCAAGCATTTATGGACTAACGTGCACAATGCCTATAGGACACCTGCGGCCGAATAGATTACTCTAGCGCGGTTTTTTTGCCCGCCCCCCGGAGCCTTTCCCTATGCCAACCCGTGAGATCCGCCATCCGCTGATCCGTCACAAGCTCGGCCTGATGCGCCGCGCCGATATCAGCACGAAGAATTTTCGCGAACTCGCCCAGGAAGTCGGCGCGCTCCTGACGTACGAGGCAACCAAGGATCTGCCGCTGGAAAGCTACGACATTCAAGGCTGGTGCGGCACCGTACAGGTCGAGAAGATCGCCGGCAAGAAGATCACCGTGGTGCCGATCCTGCGCGCCGGTATCGGCATGCTCGACGGCGTGCTCAGCCTGATCCCGGGCGCCAAGGTCAGCGCCGTGGGCGTTGCCCGCAACGAGGAAACCCTCGAAGCGCACACCTACCTGGAAAAACTGGTACCCGAGATCGACGAGCGCCTGGCCATGATCATCGACCCGATGCTGGCCACCGGCAGCTCCATGATCGCCACCATCGACCTGCTGAAGAAGGCCGGCTGCAAGGACATCCGCGCCATGGTGCTGGTGGCAGCGCCCGAAGGCATCGCGGCGGTCGAGGGTGCACACCCCGACGTGCACATCTACACCGCCTCGATCGATGAACGCCTGAACGAACACGGCTACATCATTCCCGGCCTGGGCGATGCAGGCGACAAGATCTTCGGCACCAAGCAGAAGGACACCTGAACATGCAGGACGAGTTCAACGACCCGCTCTGGCGCCAGGTCGTCTCCGGCGCGCAGATGCTCTTCGTGGCATTCGGCGCGCTGGTGCTGATGCCGCTGATTACCGGCCTCGACCCCAACGTTGCGCTGTTCACTGCGGGCCTGGGGACTCTGCTGTTCCAGGTGGTCACTGGCCGTCAGGTGCCGGTGTTCCTCGCCTCCAGTTTTGCCTTCATCACCCCCATCATTCTCGCCAAGGGCCAGTTCGGCCTGGCCGAGACCATGGGCGGGGTAATGGCGGCCGGGTTCGTCTACACCTTCCTGGGCCTGGCCGTGAAGATCAAGGGCACCGGCTTCATCGACCGCCTGCTGCCGCCGGTGGTGATCGGCCCGGTGATCATCTCGATCGGCCTGGCGATGGCGCCGATTGCCGCCAACATGGCCATGGGCAAGGCCGGTGACGGCGCCGAACTGCTGCCCTACAGCACCGCAATGATGATCTCGATGCCGGCGCTGCTCACCACCCTCATCGTGGCGGTGTTCGGCAAGGGCATCTTCCGCCTGGTGCCGATCATTGCCGGGGTGCTGGTGGGCTTTGGCCTGTCGTTCTACTTCGGTGTGGTCGACACCGCCAAGATCGCCGCCGCCCCCTGGCTGGCCCTGCCGCACTTCACCGCGCCGGCCTTCAACTGGCAGGCGATCCTGTTCATCGTACCGGTGGCCCTGGCCCCGGCGATCGAGCATATCGGCGGCGTGATTGCAGTGGGCAGCGTGACCGGTCGCGACTACCTGAAAAAGCCCGGCCTGCACCGTACCCTGCTGGGTGACGGCATCGCCACCACCACCGCCGGCCTGTTCGGCGGCCCGCCCAACACCACCTACGCCGAAGTGACCGGCGCGGTGATGCTGACCAAGAACTACAACCCCAAGATCATGACCTGGGCGGCCGTGTTCGCCATCAGCCTGGCCTTCGTCGGCAAGTTCGGCGCGTTGCTGCAGAGCATTCCGGTGCCGGTGATGGGCGGCATCCTGTGCCTGCTGTTCGGCTCGATTGCGGCAGTGGGCATGAACACCATGATCCGCCACAAGATCGACCTGAGCGAAGCGCGCAACCTGGTGATCGTCTCGGTGACCCTGGTGTTCGGGATTGGCGGTGTGCTGGTCGGCACCGGTACCGGCCCGGACGACTGGGGCCTGAAGGGTATCGCTTTGTGCGCCGTGGTGGCCATTGCGCTCAACCTGCTGCTGCCGGGCAATGACGGCTGGAAGAACAAGGTGCTGGATGACCATTTGCCTTGATCTGAAACGCTTCGCCGGCAAGGCCGGCTCCTACAGGGGTTCGCGCAAACCTGTAGGAGCCGGCCTTGCCGGCGAACGCTGCACTACCTAACCCGCCTGCTCACACAACTGCGTAAGCGCCTCCACCCACTGCGGGTGATCATTCAGGCACGGCACCAGCACCAGCTCTTGCCCGCCCGCCTCGACAAACTGCTCGCGCCCGCGATCGCCGATTTCTTCCAGCGTCTCGATGCAGTCGGCCACGAACGCCGGGCACATCACCAGCAGCTTCTTGACGCCTGCCTTGCCCAGCTCGTCCAGGCGCGCCTCGGTGTAGGGTTCGATCCACTTGGCCCGGCCCAGCCGCGACTGGAACGACACCGACCATTGGCCCTCGGCCAGGCCCATCTTCTGCGCGAACAACTGTGCCGAACGCAGGCACTGCGCGCGATAACACACCGCCAGCACCTCGGGCGAAGCGTTGCGGCAGCAGTCGGCATTCTGGAAACAATGCGAACCGGTAGGGTCGAGTTTCTTCAGGTGCCGCTCGGGCAAACCGTGAAAGCTCAGCAGCAGGTGATCGAAGCCCTGCTCCAGGTACGGCCTGGCACTGGCCACCAGCGCGTCGATGTACAGCGGCTGGTCATAGAACGGACGCAGCACCGGCATCTGCAATGCCAGCTTGTGCTCGGCCACCACGGCCTTGGCCTGCTCGATCACGGTGGTCACGGTGCTGTCGGCAAACTGCGGGTACAACGGCGCCAGGGTCACCTTGGTGACGCCCTGGCCGGCCAGACGCTGCAACACCGTGGACAGCGACGGCTCGCCATAGCGCATGGCGATTTCCACAGGCCCGTGGGCCCAGTGCGCGCCCATGGCCTGCTGCAGGCGCCGGGTCAGCACCACCAGCGGCGAGCCTTCCTCCCACCAGATGGAGGCATAGGCGTGGGCCGACTGCTCCGGACGCTTGATCAGGATCAGCGAGACCAGCAGGCGTCGCACCGGCCACGGCAGGTCGATCACATACGGGTCCATCAGAAACTGGTTGAGGTAACGACGCACGTCGGCGACGGAAGTGGAAGCCGGTGAACCCAGGTTGACCAGCAGCAGAGCATGATCGGTCATGCAACATCCTTTTCAGAGGCGCGCGGACAAGTCATCCAGCGCCGATTGCACATCGTTGTAACGGAACGTGAAGCCTGCCGCCAGCAAGCGCACCGGGCGCGCCCGCTGGCCACCCAGCAGCAATACCGACAGTTCGCCGAGCCCGGCGCGCAGCACCAGCGCCGGCAACGGCATGAACGCCGGGCGGTGCAGCGCGCGCCCCAGGCGTCGGGCAAATTCGCGGTTGCGCACCGGCTCCGGCGCACAGGCATTATAAGGACCGCTGGCATCCTCGCGCTGCAACAGAAAATCAATCAGGGCGATTTGGTCGTCCAGATGGACCCACGGCATCCACTGGCGACCACTGCCAATCGGCCCGCCCAGCCCGAGCTTGAACGGCAGGCGCAGGCGCGACAAAAAGCCGCCCTCGGCCGCCAGCACCAGCCCGGTACGCACCAGCACCACCCGCATGCCCAGGGCCTCGGCGCGCAGCGCGGTTTCTTCCCAGGCAATGCACAGCTGGCTGGCAAAGTCCTCCTTGACCGGCTGCGACAGCTCGGTCAGCTCGCGCTCACCACCATCGCCATACCACCCTACCGCCGACCCCGAGATCAGCACCGCAGGGCGCTGCTGCCGGCCTTGCAGCCAGGCAATCAACTGCTCGGTGAGGGTGATGCGGCTAGCCCATAGCAGCGCGCGTCGGTGCGACGTCCAGGGGCGATCGGCAATCGGCGCACCGGCCAGGTTGACCACGGCGTCCACCGGCTCGTCGCCCAGTTCGTCGAGCCGGGCAATGCCGCGCACCCCTGCCCCGCACACCTGAGCGACCTGCGCCGGACGCCGGCTCCACACCGTCAGGCGATAACCCCTGTCCAGCCAGAAGCGGCAAAGGTGTCTGCCGATCAGGCCCGTACCACCGGTCAGCAATATATGCATGGCTGTGTCCTCACATGGCGCGCGCTGGTCTATTTTTGAGTTCAAGGCACTTTTTTGACCGAACGCTCTCGGATAAACATAGGCCAACCTGCAACGTCGAGCGGAATCATCTTATACAAGCTGGAGATATTGTACAGGCTTGTCGGGCAGCGTAGGCTGTTTCCAAAAGGTTCGAAGAGGCCATCATGACTGTTCCTATCGCAATCATCGGTGCCGGCATCGCCGGCCTGTCCGCCGCCCAGGCCCTGCAGAAGGCCGGGCACACCGTGCACCTGTTCGACAAGGGCCACGGCAGTGGCGGACGCATGGCCAGCAAACGCAGCGAAGCCGGCGCCCTGGACCTGGGCGCGCAGTACTTCACGGCCCGCGACCGACGTTTCGTCGAACAGGTCCAGGCCTGGCAGGCCAAGGGCTGGGCGGCCGAATGGAAGCCGCAACTGTACAACTACCGCGAAGGTCAGCTGACCCCCTCGCCGGACGAGCAGATCCGCTGGGTGGGTGTACCGCGCATGAGCGCCATCACCCGCGGCCTGCTCAAGGATGTCACCGTCAACTTCAATTGCCGCATTGCCGAGGTGTTCCGCGGCAAACAGTACTGGCACCTGCAGGACACCGAGGGCGGCAGCCACGGGCCGTTCAGTCGCGTCATCATTGCGGTGCCGGCGCCCCAGGCCACGCAGTTGCTCAGCGCCACCACCAAGCTGGCCGGCATGGCCGCCAGCGTGCAGATGGAGCCCACCTGGGCCATTGCGCTGGGCTTCGATACGCCCCTGGACACCCCCATGCAGGGCTGCTTCGTGCAGGGCTGCGACCTCGACTGGCTGGCGCGCAACCGCAGCAAGCCCGGGCGTGACGAAAAACTCGACACCTGGGTTCTGCACGCCACGGCCAGCTGGAGCAAGCAACACATCGACCTGTCGCGCGAGGCCGTGATCGAGCACCTGCTGGGCAACTTCGCCGAACTGGTGGGCTGCGCCGTGCCGGCCCCCACCTTCACCCTGGCCCATCGCTGGTTGTATGCCCGCCCGAGCAGCAGCCATGAATGGGGCGCCCTGGCCGATGCCGACCTGGGCCTGTACGCCTGCGGCGACTGGTGCATGTCGGGGCGCGTCGAGGGCGCATGGCTCAGCGGCCAGGAAGCGGCGCGGCGCCTGCTCGAACACCTGGAATGACCCCTGCACCGGCTGAAGCTGTACAGAACATTTGACTTGTACAACGCGTTATCTATGATGAGCGAAGCTGTACATAATTTTGTTTCTGTACAAATTTCAGTCGAGAGCGACCATGGCGGCCACCAGACCAAAGATTGCCATCAGTGCATGCCTGACCGGCGAAGAGGTCCGCTACAACGGCGGGCACAAGGCCTCGCGCCTGTGCAATGAAGTGCTGGCCGAGCACTTCGACTTCATCGGCATCTGCCCCGAGGTTGCCATCGGCCTGGGCACACCTCGCCAGGCCATCCGTCTGACCGGTGACCCGGCCAACCCCAAGGCCGTGGGCAGCCGCGATGCCAGCCTGGACGTCAGCCAGGCACTGGATGCCTACGGCGCAGAAATGGCCGGGCAACTGACCGACATCTGCGGCTACATCTTCATGCAGAAATCGCCATCCTGCGGCCTGGAACGGGTCAAGGTGTACCAGGCCAACGGCTACCCGGCCACCGAAGGCGGTCGCGGCCTGTATGCCGCACGGTTCTGCGCCCAGCGCCCCGACCTGCCGGTCGAAGAGGATGGCCGGCTGTGCGATCCGGTACTGCGGGAAAACTTCATCACCCGCGTGTATGCCTACGCCGACTGGCAGCAATTGCTGGCAGGCGGGCTCAGTCGTCATGCCCTCATCGCCTTCCACTCGCGCTACAAGTACCAGTTGATGGCGCACAACCCCCAGCAGTACAAGGTGCTGGGCAAGTTGCTGGGCAGCATGCAGCGCCAGGACGACCCCACCCAGATCGGCCCACGGTATTTCAGCCAGCTGATGAGCGCCCTGAGCCGCTGCGCCAGTCGCGGCACCCACGGCAACGTGCTGATGCACCTGAGCGGCTACCTGCGCCGGTTTCTCGACCCCCGCGACAAACAGGAAATCCGCGCCCTGATCGAGCAGTACCAGGCCGGCATCGTCCCGCTGGTGGTGCCGCTGACCCTGCTCAAGCACCACCTGCGCCGCCACCCCGATCCCTACCTCATGCAGCAGGTCTATCTGCAACCGCACCCGGAAAACCTGAGCCTGCGCAATGCCATCTGAAGACGACCTGCTGCCCATTCGTGAAGTCACCCGCCTGACCGGGGTCAACCCCGTGACCCTGCGCGCGTGGGAGCGTCGCTACGGGCTGATCGTGCCGCAGCGCACCGGCAAGGGTCACCGGCTCTACAGCGCCGCACACGTGCAGCGCATCCAGCAGATTCTGCAATGGCTCAACCGCGGAATCGCGGTGGGCCAGGTCAAGCCGCTGCTCGACACCTCCCCAGCAGTGCAACCCGCACCCGGCAACGACGACTGGCACACCCTGCGCCTGCAACTGGTCGACTGCATCGCGCAACTGGCCGAACGCCGACTCGACCAGCTGTTCAACCAGGCCATGGCCCTCTACCCCGCCGCCACCCTGTGCGAGCAACTGTTGCTGCCGTTGCTGCAAGAACTCGACACCCGCTGGCACGGGCACTTTGCCGCCCGCATGGAGCAGGTGTTCTTCCATACCTGGCTGCGCAGCAAACTTGGCGTGCGGGTGTATCACAACAACCGTCAGCTGAACGCCGCGCCCGCCCTGCTGGTCAACGCCTCGGCCCTTCCATTCGACCCGCAGCTGTGGCTGTGCGCCTGGCTGCTCAGTGATGCCGGCTGCGCGGTCGAGGTATTCGACTGGACGCTGCCACCTCGAGAGCTGGCGTTTGCCGTGCAGCAGCTCAAACCCTGTGCGTTGGTGATGTGCCTGAACGCGGCGCTCGATCCGCGTGAACTGCAGCGCAGCCTCAATGCGATCGATCTGCCGACCCTGCTGCTGGGCAGCATGGCCGCGCTCTACAAGGAGCATGCCGAGGCGGCGGGCCTGCAGGCAGGCAACGTGCATCTGCCGTCCTCTGTGGTGGCGCTGCCCGCCCTGTTGCTGGGCCTGCTGGCCACCTGACGTCTCCCCCACATTCACAGGATTTCGTATGCAACTGATCTGGCTGCGCAACGACTTGCGCGTTCACGACAACACTGCGCTGGCCGCTGCCTGCTCGCGCGGGCCCACCCTGGCGGTGTGGCTGGTAAGCCCCGGGCAGTGGCTCGCCCACGACGACGCCCCGTGCAAGGTGGACTTCTGGCTGCGCAACCTGCACAGCCTGCGCCAGTCACTGGACGCCCTGAACATTCCCCTGCTGATTGTGCATGCCGACCAGTGGGCCGATGCGCCTCGGGTGCTGCTCGCGCTGTGCAGGCAACATGCGGTCAGTGCCGTGCACCTGAACGAGGAATACGGGGTACACGAACAACGTCGCGATCAGGCCGTGCAGCAGGCATTGCGCCAGGCCGACATCCAGGTGCACAGCTACCTGGACCAGTTGCTGTTCAAGCCCGGCAGCATCCTGACCCGCAGCGGCGGTTACTTCCAGGTGTTCAGCCAGTTTCGCAAGGTGTGCTACGAACGGCTTCACCTGGGGCTTCCCTCACGGGTAGCGGCGCCGGCAGCCCAGGCCCGGCTGGCCATTGCCAGCGACACCGTCCCCACCCAGGTGGCCGGCTTCGAGACGCCGCCCGACGCGTTGCGCACGCTGTGGCCGGCAGGCGAGGATGAAGCCGCACGCCGCCTGGCGCGCTTTGTCGACGAGGCCATCGAGGATTATCCGGTACAGCGCGACCTTCCTGCCGTACCTGGCACCAGCCAGCTGTCGGCCTACCTCGCCGCCGGGGTGATCTCCCCCCGCCAGTGCCTGCATGCCGCCCTGGCCTGCAACTTCGGCGAATTCGACAGCGGGAATGCCGGCGCCATCACCTGGATCAACGAACTGCTGTGGCGCGAGTTCTACAAGCACATTCTGGTGGGCTACCCGCAGGTTTCCCGCCACCGTGCCTTCAGGTCACATACCGAAGCCCTGCCCTGGCGCAACGCGCCACAGGACCTGCTGGCCTGGCAACAGGGCTGCACCGGCATCCCTATCGTGGATGCGGCCATGCGCCAGTTGCTCGCCACAGGCTGGATGCACAATCGCCTGCGCATGGTCACGGCCATGTTTCTGACCAAGAACCTGCTGATCGACTGGCGTGAAGGCGAACGCTTCTTCATGCGCCACCTGATCGACGGCGACCTGGCCGCCAACAACGGCGGCTGGCAGTGGAGCGCCTCGACCGGTACCGACGCCGTGCCCTACTTTCGGATCTTCAATCCGGTGAGCCAGTCGCAACGCTTCGACCCTGCAGGGCGATTTCTGAAGCACTGGCTGCCTGAACGCGGCAAACTGGACCACAAGGCCGTCCATTTACCCAATGTCCAGAACGATTTGTTTGCAATAGATGTCTATCCTCATGCAATTGTAGACTTAAGTTCTAGTCGCCAACGCGCACTGGATGCGTTCAAACACTTACCTAAACGCAACGATTGAGGAAAGGATCTTGAGCAGTGATCGACCTCGGCGCATCTGGATTACCGGTGCCAGCAACGGACTTGGGCATGCCTTGGCAGAGGCGCTGCTTGAACAGGGCTGCAAGGTGGCGCTCAATGTTCGCAATCGCGACGATGCACACCCCCTTGAGACCGACTATCCCGGTAGGGTCCTTGTACTTGCCGGCGACCTGCACCAGTTGCCGCAGGCCAGGCGCGCCTGCGCCACCCTGACCGAACAATGGCAGGCCATCGACGGCCTGATCGTCAACGCCGGCACCTGCGACTACCTGCCGTTGCCGATTACCCAGACACTGCTGCAGGACGTGGTGCGAAGCAACCTGGCCGCCGCCTCGCACTGCCTCGATGGCGCGCTCCCCCTTCTGGACAAGGGGCGCGCCCCGCAGGTGGTGGGGATTCTCAGTGCGTACTCTGCCCTGCAGCTGGGCGAGCCCGGCCAGCCGCGGCGCCCTGCCAACAGCATCGCGTCACTGTTCGAAGACGCCCGCCCCCTGCTGGTCGCACACGGCATCGACCTGACCATCGTGGCCCCTCAGACACCTGCACAGGCCATGAACACAGCCACTGCCATCCCGGATGAGTGGGACGCCAGTTCGGCTGCCAGCGCCATCCTGCAACGCCTGGGCGAACGTCCGCAGCAGTTGACCCTGCAGGCGCTGGCGGTCAATGAGCTGTGGCCGCTGCCAAAATGAAAAAAGGCCCTGACGCAAGTCAGGGCCTTTTTCGAGGTGCAGGGTACCGGCCGACCGTCAGAGCGGCATGCGGTAGTGCAGCGAATAGCTTTCCACGCCATCGTTGGGGCTTTGCAGGCCCGCGTTCGAATAGTGGATGGCGCGCACGCCTACCTCGTGTCCGCCCGCGAAGCGCAAGCCGAACCCGATGCGGTCTTCGAACTGGAACGACGAGCCGAGCTTGTTGGTTTCAAGCTTGGTGCTGGAGAAGGCCGCTACACCGATACCCGCCTCGATGTAGGGTTTGACCGACTCACCGGCGAACTCGTAGACGAACACGGGCGCGAACGAGAGGCTGTGGTTGCTGGAAGTCTTGTCGCCGTCCCAGTAGGTGTAGGCACCGTCCCAGTAGCCGGTCACGCGGCCGACGCTGGTCTGCCACCAGCTGGCGTCCCAGTTGGACTGCAGCCCAAGGCGATAGACCATGGTCGAGTCACCGGTCTGCCCTACGGAAAACGAGGCGTCAGCGGCGTTTGCGGTGAAAGAGTGCCCCAGGGTAACGGCTGCAATCGCAGCCAAGCAAAGCAGTTTCTTCATGAGAAACGTCCCTTTTCCTAAATGCTGTTGTGGTTTTGTGTCTCATCAGACGATTGAATAGAAATCGGCAGTAGTACGATAGTTCAGGAAAAAAATGCATTTTTCACAGTTTTTTTACAAGTCGAAGCTTCGCACACTGTCAGATTTATTCCACAACATCGGCAGAATCTTTACCAAATGTGCCGGACTGCCGCTGGTCCAGAACTGCGCAGGCTGCGCCGGGCCGTGGGCCAGCAGGTCCCGTTCACCCAGCAAACGCTGGAGTTGCCGGGCCACGGCAGCGCCGGTATCGATGATGGCCACGGCCGGCGGCACCATGTGCGCCAGCAGCGGTTTCAGGAAGGGGTAATGGGTGCAGCCCAGGATCAGGGTGTCGCAGCCGGCGGCCAGCAGCGGCTCGACATAGCCCTGCAGCAACTGGCGCAGTGCGGGGCTGTCCAGGTCGCCCGCCTCGATCAGTTCCACCAGCCCCGGACACGGCTGGGTAACTACACGAACGTCGCTGGCAAAGCGATCCAGCAACGCGGCGAACTTGGCGCTCTGCAGGGTGCCGGTGGTTGCCAGCACCCCTACCACGCCACTGCGGGTGGCCGCTGCCGCCGGCTTTACCGCCGGCTCCATGCCCACCAGCGGCCAGTGCGGGTAGCGCTCGCGCAGATCGGCCACCGCCGCCACGGTGGCGGTGTTGCAGGCCAGCACCATGGCCTTGGCGCCCTGTTGCTGAAAGAACTCCGCTACCAGGCGGCAGCGCTGGCGGATGAACTCGGGCGACTTCTCGCCATAGGGAATATGCCCGCAGTCCGCCACATACAGCAGCGACTCGTCGGGCAGCAGGCGGCTGATTTCCGCCAGCACCGACAGCCCGCCCACGCCCGAATCGAACACCCCGACAGGCGCTTCACGCATGGCCGGCGCCACACACGCTGCAGGCCGGGTCGCGCTTGACCCGCAGCTCGCGAAACCGCGTTCCCAGGGCATCGACAAGCAGCAGGCGACCCACCAGCGGCTCGCCAAACCCGGCCAGCAGCTTCAAGGCCTCCAGCGCCTGCAGGCTGCCCACCAGGCCTACCAGCGGGCCGAGCACACCGGCTTCGCTGCAGGTCAGCTCGGCTTCGCTGCCATGCCCGTACAGGCAGTGGTAGCAGGGGCTGAGCGGGTTGCGCGGATCGAACACCGACAGCTGGCCTTCCAGGCGAATGGCCGCACCGCTGACCAGCGGCTTGCCGGCCGCGACGCAGGCAGCGTTCACCGCCTCGCGGGTGGCAAAGTTGTCACAGCAGTCCAGTACCAGGTCGACCGCCCCCACCGCCTGGGCCAGGGAGTCTTCATCCAGGGCCTGGCGATGGGCAACCAGGGCGACCTGCGGGTTGATCGCCTGCAGCCGGGCCATGGCCGAATCGACCTTGCTCAGGCCCACGGCGGCCGTGTCGTGCATCACCTGGCGTTGCAGGTTGGTCAGGTCGACCGTGTCGAAGTCGGCCAGGTGCAGCTCGCCGACACCGGCCGCCGCCAGGTACAGCGCCACCGGCGAACCCAGGCCGCCCAGGCCGACGATCAGTGCCCGGCTGCCCTTGAGGCGCAACTGCCCGTCGATATCCACCTGGGCCAACAGGATCTGCCGGCTGTAGCGCAACAGCTCCTCGTCGTTCAGCATGCCAGGCGCCCGAGGCTGATGCGCTCGTGGCCGCCAAGGTCGGTGCGGCTCTGGATCTGCTCGAACCCGTGTCGCGCCAGCAGTTCGCGCACCGCTGCAGCCTGGTCATAGCCATGTTCCAGCAGCAGCCAGCCGCCGGGCAGCAGGTGCTGCGGGGCCTGTGTGATGATCTGGCGCAGGTCGTCGAGCCCGTCGCTGCCGGCCACCAGCGCACTGCTGGGCTCGAAGCGCACGTCGCCAGCCGCCAGGTGCGGGTCCTGCTCGGCGATGTAGGGCGGATTGCTGACGATCAGCGCAAAGCGCTGCCCTGGCAGGGCGTCGAACCAGTGGCTGGCAAGCACCTTGGCGTTGTCCAGCTGCAAACGCTGGCGGTTGCGCTCGGCCAGGGCCACGGCTTCTGGCACCCGGTCGACGGCCGTCACCTGCCAGCCGCCGCGCTCGCTGGCCAGGGCCAGGGCGATGGCGCCGCTGCCGGTGCCCAGGTCGAGCACCTGCAATGGCGTTGCCGGTAGCAGCTCAAGGGCGACCTCCACCAGCAGCTCGGTGTCCGGCCGCGGGATCAGCGTGTGCGGGGCCACTTCCAGGTCAAGCTTCCAGAAGCCCTGCTGGCCGAGGATATAGGCCACCGGCTCGCCTTGGCTGCGCCGCTGCAGGTAGGTGGCGAAGGTCGCGGCCGCTTCGCTGCTGACGATGCGCTCGGGCCAGGTGTGCAGGTAGCTGCGCGATTTGCCGATGGCCGCAGCCAGCAGCAGCTCGATATCCAGGCGCGCGGTGGGCGAGTCGGGTAGCTGCGCCCCGCGCAGCAGGCTGGCAATGATGGTCATTTACTCACCCAGTGCGGCCAGTTGATCGGCCTGGTATTCGGACAGCAGCGGCTCGATGATCGCATCGACGCCGCCCGCCAGTACTTCATCCAGCGAGTACAGGGTCAGGTTGATGCGGTGATCGGTCACCCGGCCCTGTGGATAGTTGTAGGTACGGATACGCTCGGAGCGGTCACCCGAGCCCACCAGCAGCTTGCGCTCGCTGGCGATCGCGTTCTGCGCGGCACTGGTCTGCATGTCGTTGAGCCTGGCCGACAGCCAGGACATCGCACGGGCGCGGTTCTTGTGCTGCGAGCGCTCTTCCTGGCATTCGACCACGATGCCGGTGGGCAAGTGGGTGATGCGGATGGCCGAGTCGGTCTTGTTCACGTGCTGGCCGCCCGCGCCGGAGGAGCGGTAGGTGTCCACCCGCAGGTCGGCCGGGTTGATCTCGATGGCCACCTGCTCGTCGGGCTCGGGCAGCACCGCCACGGTGCACGCGGAGGTGTGGATGCGGCCCTGGGACTCGGTTTCCGGCACCCGCTGCACGCGGTGTGCGCCAGACTCGAACTTGAGCTTGCCGTACACGCTGTCGCCCTCGACGCGGGCGATGATTTCCTTGTAGCCGCCGTGCTCGCCCTCGTTCTCGGAGAGGATTTCCAGGCGCCAGCCGCGACGCTCGGCATAACGCGAGTACATGCGAAACAGATCGCCGGAGAAGATCGCCGCCTCGTCGCCACCTGTGCCGGCACGGATCTCGAGGAACACGTTGCGCCCGTCGTTGGGGTCCTTGGGCAGCAGCATACGTTGCAGTTGCCCTTCGATAGCGGCCAGTTGCTCCTTGGCCTCGCGTACTTCCTCGACCGCCATTTCGCGCAGGTCCGGGTCGCTGTCCTTGAGCAAGGCCTGGGCGCCCTCCAGGTCAGCCTGCACCTTGCGCCACTGCGCGTAGGTCTGTGCCACGGGCTCGACCTCGGCATATTCGCGCGAGTAGGCACGGAAGCGCGTCTGGTCCGAAATCACTTCGGCATCACCCAGCAGGGCGGTCAATTCCTCGAAACGGTCCTGGAGCGTGTCCAGTTTATTCAGCAGCGACGCTTTCATTGCGGGGTTTTATCCGTGGAGCCCTCGTTGAGGGCAAAGAGTTCCTGGGCCATGGCCAGCGCATCGAGGCGGCCTTCGGCAGACAGCTTTTTCAGTTGCACGCTCGGCGCGTGCAGCAACTTGTTGGTCAGGCCGCGGGCCAGCTGCGCCAGCACCTCTTCGGCGTTGCTGCCGTTGGCCAGCAGGCGCTGGGCCTTTTGCAGCTCTTCGTCGCGCAGGCGCTCGCTCTGCTGGCGGTAGGCCTTGAGCACATCCACCGCAGCCAGCTCGCGCAGGCGCAGCATGAAGTCCTCGGCGCCCACGGTGACCAGCTCTTCGGCGGCCTGGGCGGCGCCCTGGCGGCTCTTGAGGTTTTCGGCCACCACATCATGCAGGTCGTCGACGGTGTACAGGTACACGTCGTCCAGCTCGCCCACCTGCGCCTCGATGTCGCGGGGCACGGCGATGTCGACCATGAAGATCGGCTTGTGACGGCGCTGCTTGAGCGCACTCTCGACCGCGCCCTTGCCCAGGATCGGCAACTGGCTGGCAGTGGAACTGATCACGATATCGCTGTTGACCAGCTCCTGCGGGATGTCCGACAGCAGCACCGCATGGGCACCGAACTGCTCGGCCAGGGTGCTGGCGCGCTCCAGCGTGCGGTTGGCCACCACGATGCGGCGCACGCCCTGCTCGTGCAGGTGTCGCGCCACCAGCGTGATGGTTTCGCCGGCACCGATCAGCAGGGCCTGGCTGCGGCCCAGGTCGCTGAAGATCTGCTTGGCCAGGCTCACGGCGGCAAATGCCACCGACACCGGGTTTTCACCGATGGCGGTATCGGTACGCACCTGCTTGGCGGCGCTGAAGGTCGCCTGGAACAGGCGCCCCAGCAGCGGGCCGATGGTGCCGGCCTCGCGCGCCACGGCATAGGCCGATTTCATCTGGCCGAGGATCTGCGGCTCGCCCAGCACCAGCGAGTCGAGCCCGGAGGCCACCCGCATCATGTGCCGCACGGCGCCATCATCTTCATGGATATAGGCGCAGGCGCGCAGTTCATCCAGGCTCAGCTTGTGATAATCGGCCAGCCAGCGCAGTACGCTGTCCGCCGCCAGGTGATCCTGTTCGATGTACAGTTCGCTGCGATTGCAGGTCGAAAGGATCGCAGCTTCGCGGCTAGCGGTCAGTCGACACAGCTGCTGCAAGGCTTCGACCAGCTGCTCGGGCGTAAACGCCACGCGCTCGCGTACGTCTACCGAGGCAGTCTTATGGTTGATACCGAGGGCAAGAAAGGCCATTCAAGGTCGCTGATTGTGACGAGAAGCCGATAATTGTCCTACTTCGCCGGATAGAGAACAACCACCGCTCGTTATTGTCTCTTATAGTCTGTATCCAAAAGCCCCATCGACGATGGGTTTGCCATGATCCTTGTGTCATGATGATCCGACCGCAGGTAAGCCGCCCAAATCCTCCCTATGAATAGATCTTCCGCGTTATTCCTCGCCTTTGCCTTGCTCCAGGGTTGCCAGACGCTGACCCCGGGCGCCCGGGACGCCACGGCGCCTGCCGACGATGCGGCCACGGTCGCCGAGGCCAAGAAGCCCACGGTGTACGGCTCGTTCACCCAGGACACGGTGTACAGCCTGTTGACCGCCGAGCTCGCCGGGCAGCGCAACCGCTTCGATATCGCCCTGGACAACTACGTCACCCAGGCGATCAAGACCCAGGACGCGGGCATTTCCGAGCGGGCATTTCGCATTGCCGAGTACCTGGGCGCCGATCAGGCCGCCCTCGATACCGCACTGATATGGGCCAGGAACGACCCCGAGAACCTCGACGCACAACGCGCCGCCGCCATCCAGCTGGCGCGCAGTGGACGCTATGACGATTCGATGGTGTTCATGGAGAAGGTGCTGCAGGGTCAGGGCGACACGCATTTCGACTTTCTCGCGCTGTCGGCGGCCGAAACCGACCAGGACACCCGCGACGGCCTGCAGAAAAGTTTCGACCGCCTGCTGGTAAAGTACCCCGACAACAGCCAGCTGGTGTTCGGCAAGGCCCTGCTGCTGCAGCAGGACGGCAAGTCCGAGGCCGCCCTGGCGCTGCTCGAAGCCCACCCGCCGGCCGACGGTGAAATTGCCCCGATCCTGTTGCGTGCGCGCCTGCTGCAATCGCTCGACCGTGGCCCCGAAGCCCTGCCGCTGCTGCGCAAGGCCATCGCCCGCAACCCCGACGACAAGCGCCTGCGCCTGACCTACGCACGCACCCTGGTGGAGCAGGACCGCATCGACGACGCCAAGGTCGAGTTCGCCAACCTGCTGCAGCAATACCCCGAAGACGACGAACTGCGCTATTCGCTGGCGCTCGTGAGCATCGAGGCCAAGGCGCTCGACGAAGCCACCAGCTACCTGCAGGAACTGATCGAGCGCGACAGCCACGTGGATGCGGCGCACCTGAACCTGGGGCGCATCTTCGAAGAGCGCAACGATTCCGAAGCGGCCCTGACCGAGTACGCCCTGGTCGGCCCTGGCAACGACTACCTGCCCGCGCAACTGCGCCAGGCCGACATCCTGATTGCCAACGGGCGCACCGACGAGGCCAGCCGGCGCCTTGCCGAAGCCCGCGAGGCGCAGCCGGACTACGCGATCCAGCTGTACCTGATCGAGGCCGAAACCCTTGGCAACAATGACAAGGACGCCCAGGCCATGCAGGTGTTGCAGGCAGCGATCCGGCAGTACCCGGACGACCTGAGCCTGCTGTACAGCCGTGCCATGCTCGCCGAGAAGCGCGACGACCTGGCCCAGATGGAAAGGGACCTGCGCAGCATCCTGCAACGCGAACCGGAAAACGCCATGGCGCTCAATGCGCTGGGCTACACCCTGGCCGACCGTACCACCCGCTATGCCGAAGCCAAGGGCCTGATCGAGAAAGCCCTGCAGATCAACCCCGAAGACCCGGCCGTGCTCGACAGCCTGGGCTGGGTCAACTACCGCATGGGCAACCTGGACGAGGCCGAGCGCCTGCTGCGCCAGGCCCTGGAGCGCTTCCCCGACCACGAGGTCGCGGCGCACCTGGGCGAAGTGCTGTGGGCCAACGGCAAGCGTCGTGAAGCCCGCCAGGTTTGGGCCAAGGCCTTCGAAGGCCAGCCCGACAGCCCTATTCTGCGCAAGACCGTCTTGCGCCTGACCGGATCCGAGACTCTATAAGCTTATGTTACTGCGCCATTTCATCACCTTCAGCCTGATCGCCGTGCTTGCCGGCTGTTCCAGCTTCGGCTCCCGCGAGGCCGTGCAGGGCCAGGGCAACGCGCAACTGTGGCGTGAACACAAACAGCAGTTGAGTACCCTCGACGGCTGGCAGATCAACGGCAAGGTGGGCATCCGCGCACCGAAAGACTCCGGCAGTGGCACCCTCTTCTGGCTGCAACGCCAGGACTACTACGACATTCGCCTGTCCGGCCCGCTGGGTCGCGGCGCCGCACGGCTTACCGGCCGTCCGGGCCAGGTGGTGCTGGAAGTGGCCAACCAGGGCCGTTTCGAGGCACAAAGCCCGGAAAGCCTGCTGGCCGAGCAACTGGGCTGGGAACTGCCGGTATCGCACCTGGTGTGGTGGGTACGCGGCCTGCCCGCCCCCGACAGCAAGAGCCAGCTGACCCTGGACGGCGACAGCCGCCTGGCCAGCCTCAAGCAGGACGGCTGGAGCGTCGAGTACCTGAGCTACACCGAACAGAACGGCTACTGGCTGCCCGAGCGCCTCAAGCTGCACGGTCAGGACCTCGACGTGACCGTGGTGGTCAAGGAATGGCAACCGCGCCAGCTGGGGCATTGATGATGAGCCGATTGACCCTGCCGGCCCCGGCCAAGCTCAACCTGATGCTGCACATTCTCGGCCGCCGCGACGACGGCTACCACGAGCTGCAGACGCTGTTCCAGTTTCTGGACCATGCCGACGAACTGAGTTTCGACCTGCGCGACGACGGCCAGGTCATCCTGCACAGCGACATCAAGGATGTGCCCCACGAGAGCAACCTGATCGTGCGCGCGGCGCGCAAGCTGCAGCAACTGACCGGCTGCCCCCTGGGCGTGGACATCTACCTGAAGAAGGTACTGCCCATGGGCGGCGGCATCGGCGGTGGCAGTTCGGATGCCGCCACCACCCTGCTCGGTCTCAACCACCTCTGGCAGCTTGGCTGCAGCGAAGACCAGCTGGCCGAGCTGGGCCTGACACTGGGCGCCGACGTGCCGGTTTTCGTGCGCGGGCACGCGGCGTTTGCCGAAGGCGTGGGCGAGAAGCTCACCCCCGTCGACCCCGAGGAACCCTGGTACGTCGTGCTGGTACCGCAAGTATTTGTAAGTACAGCAGAAATTTTTTCGCATCCGTTGTTGACACGTAATTCACCGCCCATTAAGATGCGCCCCGTTCCCAAGGGAAACAGTCGTAATGACTGCCAACCGGTAGTAGAGCAGAGTTACCCGGAAGTACGTAACTCACTGAATTTACTAGGTAAATTCACGGATGCTAGGCTAACCGGAACTGGAAGTTGTGTGTTTGGGGCCTTCCCAAGCAAAGCTGAAGCTGATAAAGTTTTGGCCCTTCTTACAGAGACCCAAACAGGGTTTGTGGCTAAAGGAAGCAACATCTCAATGTTGCATCGCACGCTGCAAGGTCTGCTCTAGGAATCGAGTATCAGGTACTCGCAGCAACAGATACAGGGGCGTCGCCAAGCGGTAAGGCAGCAGGTTTTGATCCTGCCATGCGTTGGTTCGAATCCAGCCGCCCCTGCCATTTTCCTATACTCATCCAGGTATACCCTCAGCCTTCAGGTACTGCGCGTGTCCAAGATGATGGTCTTTACGGGGAACGCTAACCCCGATCTGGCTCGGCGTGTCGTACGTCAGCTGCATATCCCTCTCGGTGACGTCTCTGTCGGTAAGTTCTCCGACGGCGAAATCAGCACTGAGATCAATGAAAATGTTCGTGGTAAAGACGTTTTCATTATTCAGCCGACTTGCGCGCCAACCAACGATAACCTGATGGAACTGGTAGTGATGGCCGATGCCTTCCGCCGCTCCTCAGCGTCTCGAATCACTGCCGTGATTCCTTACTTCGGATATGCCCGCCAGGATCGCCGTCCGCGTTCGGCGCGTGTAGCTATCAGCGCCAAAGTGGTTGCCGACATGCTCACCGTCGTCGGGATCGACCGTGTTCTCACCGTCGACCTGCACGCTGACCAGATCCAGGGTTTCTTCGATATTCCGGTAGATAACATCTACGGCTCCCCCGTTCTGGTGGATGACATCGAAGACCAGCGTTTCGAGAACCTCATGATCGTGTCCCCGGACATCGGCGGCGTCGTGCGTGCACGTGCTGTTGCCAAGTCCCTGGGCGTCGATCTGGGTATCATCGACAAACGCCGCGAGAAGGCCAATCACTCCGAAGTGATGCACATCATCGGCGACGTCGAAGGACGTACGTGTATTCTCGTCGACGACATGGTCGACACCGCCGGCACCCTGTGCCACGCGGCCAAGGCCCTGAAAGAACACGGCGCGGCAAAGGTTTACGCCTACTGCACGCACCCTGTCCTGTCGGGTCGCGCGATCGAGAATATCGAAAACTCCGTGCTGGATGCACTGGTGGTGACCAACACCATCCCGCTGTCCGCTGCAGCACAAGCCTGTGACCGTATCCGTCAACTGGATATCGCACCGGTCGTGGCCGAAGCGGTTCGCCGCATCAGCAACGAAGAATCGATCAGCGCGATGTTCCGCTGAGGGCCTGGCCCTCGCGAGATCACGTTGACGTAAAGCGCCCCGCCCCAGCACTGGTTGTTGGGGCGGGGCTTTTTTGCCCTCCCCGGTTTGGCGCTGGTCGCAAACGCCGCCGGGGTCTGGCTATTTTGGAGAAACAACATGACTGATTTCACTCTGAACGCCCAAGCGCGTACCGACCTGGGGAAAGGTGCGAGCCGCCGCCTGCGTCGTCTCGCCGCCCAAATCCCTGCAGTTGTCTACGGTGGTGACAAAGAAGCGCAATCCCTGACCATCGTGGCCAAGGAAATCGCCAAGCTGTTCGAAAACGAAGCTGCCTTCAGCCACGTGATCGAACTGAACGTTGACGGCACCAAGCAGAACGTCATCGTCAAGGCCCTGCAGCGTCACCCAGCCAAGCAGTTCATCATGCACGCCGACTTCGTGCGCGTTGTTGCTGGCCAGAAACTGACCGCTATCGTTCCTGTGCACTTCGTCAACGAAGAAGCACCGGTCAAGAAAGGCGGCGAAATCTCCCACGTAGTGTCGGAGATCGAAGTTTCCTGCGAAGCCAAAGACCTGCCTGAGTTCATCGAAGTCGACCTGGCCAAGGCCGAAATCGGCACCATCATCCACCTGTCGGACCTCAAAGCTCCGAAAGGCGTAGAGTTCGTCGCTCTGGCCCACGGTGATGACAAGGCTGTTGCAAACGTTCACGCTCCGCGTGTTGCGCCTGAAGCAGAAGGCGCTGCCGAGTAATCCACTCGACACGCCGGCGTTGACCGGGTTGCAGCCCCGCGCTGCAACCCACAACTCCAAGGAAGAGCCCCTGACGTGACCGCCATCCAACTGATCGTCGGCCTGGGAAACCCCGGCCCCGAATACGAACAGACCCGGCATAACGCAGGGGCTCTTTTCGTGGAACGCATTGCCAGCGCCCAGCGCGTCAACCTGACCGCTGACCGCAAGTATTTCGGCCTGACGGCTAAATTCAGCCATCAGGGCCAGGACGTTCGTCTGCTGATCCCCACCACCTACATGAACCGCAGCGGCCAGGCCGTTGCTGCACTGGCGAACTTCTTCCGCATCCCGCCAGATGCCATCCTGGTGGCCCACGACGAACTCGACCTGCCCCCCGGCGTCGCCAAGCTCAAGAAAGGCGGCGGCCATGGCGGGCACAACGGCCTGCGCGACATCATCGCGCAGCTGGGCAACAACAAAGACTTTCACCGTCTGCGGCTTGGCATCGGCCACCCGGGTGACAGCACCAAGGTGTCCGGTTTTGTCCTTGGCAAGGCGCCCCGCGCCGAGCAGGAAAAACTCGATGCCAGTATCGATTTTGCCCTCGGCGTGCTGCCGGACATCCTCGCCGGCGATTGGACGCGTGCGATGAGAGAGCTGCACAGCCAAAAGGCCTGACTCCACGAAGAGGGATTCACCATGGGTTTCAATTGCGGCATCGTCGGCCTGCCCAACGTCGGCAAGTCCACCCTGTTCAACGCCTTGACCAAATCCGGCATCGCGGCAGAAAACTTCCCCTTCTGCACCATCGAGCCGAACAGCGGCATCGTGCCGATGCCCGACCCACGTCTGGATGCCCTGGCTGCGATCGTCAAGCCCAACCGCGTGCTGCCGACCACCATGGAGTTCGTCGACATCGCCGGCCTGGTGGCAGGTGCGTCCAAGGGTGAAGGCCTGGGCAACAAGTTCCTGGCCAACATCCGTGAAACCGATGCCATCGCCCACGTGGTCCGCTGCTTCGAAGACGAGAACGTGATTCACGTCTCCAACAGCGTCGACCCCAAGCGCGACATCGAGATCATCGACCTGGAACTGATCTTCGCCGACCTGGACAGCTGCGAGAAGCAACTGCAGAAGGTCGCGCGCAACGCCAAGGGCGGCGACAAGGATGCCCTGGCACAAAAGGCCATCCTCGAGAAGTTGATTGCGCACTTCACTGAAGGCAAGCCGGCGCGCAGCCTGATGAAGACCATGGCCGACGACGAGAAGGCGCTGGTACGCGGTTTCCACCTGCTGACCAGCAAGCCGGTGATGTACATCGCCAACGTTGCCGAAGACGGCTTCGAAGACAACCCGCACCTGGACGTGGTCAAGGCCATTGCCGAGGAAGAGGGCGCGATCGTGGTACCGGTCTGCAACAAGATCGAAGCCGAGATCGCCGAGCTGGAAGACGGTGAAGAGAAAGACATGTTCCTCGAAGCCCTGGGCCTCGAAGAGCCAGGCCTGAACCGCGTGATCCGTGCCGGTTACTCGCTGCTCAACCTGCAGACCTACTTCACGGCCGGCGTGCAGGAAGTGCGGGCCTGGACCGTTCGCGTGGGCGCCACCGCGCCTCAGGCGGCCGGCGTGATCCACACCGACTTCGAAAAGGGCTTCATCCGTGCCGAAGTGGTCGCCTACGACGACTTCATCCAGTACAACGGTGAAAGCGGCGCGAAGGAAGCCGGCAAATGGCGTCTGGAAGGCAAGGACTACATCGTCAAGGATGGCGACGTGATGCACTTCCGCTTCAACGTCTAAGCCCCGAGCCGGGTCGCCACGACGCCCGACGCACACCAAACCCCTTGAGCGTTTGCGCCTCAGGGGGTTTTGTTTTTACCGGTGTCGGTCACGCCTTCGGGTGACATGCCAAGACTTCCGGGCAAAAAGCCGGATAATGGCGGCCAATTCGTTTCGCACTTTCAGCACGGTATTCCCGCATGGAAATCAAGGTCAATTTTCTCGACAACCTTCGACTTGAAGCCAAGTTCGATGACTTCACGGTGGTGGCCGACCAACCCATCCGCTACAAGGGCGATGGTTCGGCACCCGGCCCGTTCGACTATTTCCTGGCCTCCTCGGCCCTGTGCGCGGCCTACTTCGTCAAGCTGTACTGCGAAACGCGCAACATCCCCACCGACAACATTCGCCTGTCGCAGAACAACATCGTCGACCCGGAAAACCGCTACAACCAGATCTTCAAGATCCAGGTCGAGCTGCCGGCCGACATCTCGGCCAAGGACCGCCAGGGCATCCTGCGTTCCATCGACCGCTGCACCGTGAAGAAGGTGGTGCAGACCGGTCCCGAGTTCGTGATCGAGGAAGTCGACAACCTCGATGCCGACGCCCAGGCCCTGCTGATGCTGGACGCCCAGGCGCAGACGCGCACCGTGATCGCCGGCAAGGACCTGCCGCTGGAACAGACCATCGCCAACATGTCGGGCATCCTCGCCAGGCTTGGGATGAAGATCGAGATCGCCTCGTGGCGCAACATCGTGCCCAACGTCTGGTCGCTGCACATCCGCGATGCGCATTCGCCCATGTGCTTCACCAACGGCAAGGGTGCGACCAAGGAAGGCGCACTGGCCTCGGCACTGGGTGAGTTCATCGAACGCCTTAACTGCAACTTCTTCTACAACGACCAGTTCTGGGGCGAAGACATCGCCAACGCCGACTTCGTGCACTACCCCGACGAGCGCTGGTTCAAGCCGGGCCGCAAGGACGCGCTGCCGGCCGAGATCCTCGACGCCCACTGCCGCGACATCTACAACCCCGACGGCGAACTGCGTGGGTCGCACCTGTACGACACCAACTCAGGCAACACCGAGCGTGGCATCTGCGCCCTGCCCTTCGTGCGCCAGTCCGATGGCGAGGTGGTGTACTTCCCGTCCAACCTGATCGAAAACCTGTACCTGAGCAACGGCATGAGCGCCGGCAACACGCTGGCCGAGGCGCAGGTGCAGTGCCTGTCGGAGATCTTCGAGCGCGCGGTCAAGCGCGAGATCCTCGAAGGCGAGCTGGCCCTGCCCGACGTGCCGCAGGACGTCATCGCCAAGTACCCCGGCATCCTCGCCGGCATCCAGGGCCTGGAGGCCCAGGGCTTCCCGGTGCTGGTCAAGGATGCGTCGCTGGGCGGTGAGTTCCCGGTAATGTGCGTGACCCTGATGAACCCGCGCACCGGCGGCGTGTTCGCCTCGTTCGGCGCGCACCCAAGCCTTGAAGTGGCGCTGGAACGCAGCCTCACCGAGCTGCTGCAAGGGCGCAGCTTCGAGGGTCTGAATGACCTGCCGCAGCCGACCTTCGAAAGCCAGGCGGTGACCGAGCCCAACAACTTCGTCGAGCACTTCATCGACTCCAGCGGCGTGGTGTCGTGGCGCTTCTTCAGTGCCAGGGCCGACTTCGAGTTCGTCGAGTGGGACTTCTCCGGCCAGGGTGAAAACTCCAACGCCGAAGAAGCTGCCACCCTATTCGGCATCCTCGAAGGCATGGGCAAGGAAGTGTACATGGCGGTGTACGAGCACCTGGGTGCCACCGCCTGCCGCATCCTGGTACCGGGCTACTCGGAGATCTACCCGGTCGACGACCTGGTGTGGGACAACACCAACAAGGCGCTGCTGTTCCGTGCCGACATCCTCAACCTGCACCGCCTGGACGATGACGCCCTGCAAGCGCTGGTCGAGCGCCTCGAAGACAGCGAACTGGACGACTACACCGACATCACCACGCTGATCGGCATCGAGTTTGACGACAACACGGTGTGGGGTCAGTTGACCATCCTGGAGCTCAAGCTGCTGATTCACCTGGCGCTGGAGCGTTTCGAGGAGGCCAAGGAGCTGGTGGAGACCTTCCTGCAGTACAACGACAACACCGTCGAGCGCGGGTTGTTCTACCAGGCGTTGAACGTGGTGCTGGAGGTGGTGCTGGACGACGAGATGGCGCTTGAAGACTACGCCGTCAACTTCCGGCGCATGTTCGGGGACGAGCGCATGGATGCCGTACTGGGCTCGGTGGATGGCAGCGTGCGTTTCTACGGCCTGACCCCCACCAGCATGAAGCTCGAAGGTCTGGACCGTCACCTGCGCCTGATCGACAGCTACAAGAAGCTGCATGCGGCACGTGCCCGTGCGGTAGCGGGCACACGCTGATACAACGCCGATCCTGCAGGCCATGGCCTGCAGGATCGGCGTTGCCAGGCTTGTTCGTTCGCCAACAGGTCGTGGTGGCGGCCAACAAGCCTCGAACGATCATCCCAGCTCGTTGCGCAACAAGCGGGCAGCACTCACCATGTTCGCCAGCGCCGCCTCGGTTTCCGGCCAGCCGCGGGTCTTCAGGCCGCAGTCCGGGTTGACCCACAGGCGCTCGGCCGGAATGCGCCGGGCAGCCTTGCGCAGCAGCTCGGCCATTTCCGAAGCCTCCGGCACCCGGGGTGAGTGGATGTCGTAAACCCCCGGGCCGATCTCGTTCGGGTAGTGGAAGGCTTCGAATGCCTCCAGCAGTTCCATGTCCGAACGCGAGGTTTCGAGGGTGATCACGTCGGCATCCATGGCGGCAATCGATTCGATCACATCGTTGAACTCGCTGTAGCACATGTGGGTGTGGATCTGGGTTTCGTCGCGCACGCCCGAGGCGCACAGGCGAAACACTTCGGTAGCCCAGTCCAGGTACTGCTGCCACTGCGCCCGGCGCAGCGGCAGGCCCTCACGAAACGCCGCCTCGTCGATCTGCACGATCTTGATGCCGGCCGCCTCCAGGTCCACCACTTCATCGCGGATGGCCAGCGCCAGTTGCCGCGCCTGCACCTCGCGCGACACATCTTCACGCGGGAACGACCACATCAGCAGGGTCACCGGCCCTGTCAGCATGCCCTTCATCACCTTGTCGGTCAGGCCCTGTGCGTAGCGGATCCACTCCACCGTCATGGCATGCGGTCGACTCAGGTCGCCGAAGATCACCGCCGGTTTCACACAGCGCGAACCGTAGCTCTGCACCCAGCCGAAGCGGGTGAACACGTACCCATCGAGCTGCTCGGCAAAGTACTCGACCATGTCGTTGCGCTCGGCTTCACCGTGCACCAGCACGTCCAGACCCAGGCGCTCCTGCACCTGCACGGCGTGGCGAATCTCGCTGTGCATCGCCTCCACGTATTGGCCCTCGCTCAGCTTGCCCTGCCTGAACGACTGGCGTGCCAGGCGAATGGAACCGGTCTGCGGGAACGAACCGATAGTGGTGGTCGGCAACAGCGGCAGGTTCAGGCGGGCACGCTGGCGGGCAATTCGCGTGGCAAAGGGCGAGTGGCGCTGGCTGTCCTTCTCGCTGATGGCTGCCACACGGGCCTGCACCGCCGGCTTGTGGATGCGCGTGGAGGCAGCGCGGCTGGCCTGCACCGCACGGCTGCGGGCCAGGGCCTGCACCACCGGGGCCGCCTCGGGCTGGTCGAGGGCATGGGCCAGGATCGCGACTTCCTCGCACTTCTGCACGGCAAAGGCCAGCCAGCTCTTGAGCTCGGCATCGAGCGTGTCTTCACGGCCCAGGTCTACCGGGCTGTGCAGCAGCGAGCACGACGGCGCCACCCACAGGCGCTCGCCCAGGCGTTCATGGGCGTGCTGCAGCACGGCCAGGGCCTTGTCCAGGTCGCAGCGCCACACGTTGCGGCCGTTGACCACACCCAGCGACAGCACCTTGTAGGCCGGCAGGCGGTCGAGAATGGTCGGGTACTGCTCGGGGGCGCGCACCAGGTCGATGTGCAATCCGTCGACCGGCAGGTTGGCCGCCAGCCCCAGGTTCTCCTCCAGGCCACCGAAGTAGGTGGCAACCAGCTTTTTCAGCGGGTCGCGCTGGATCAGGTTGTAGGCACGCTCGAAGGCGTTCTTCCACGCCTGCGGCAGGTCCAGCGCCAGGATCGGCTCGTCGATCTGCACCCACTCCACACCCTGTGCCGCCAGACGCTGGAAAATCTCGCCGTACAGCGGCAGCAGGCGCTCGAGCAGCTCGAGCTTGTCGAAGTCGCCGCCCTTGGTCTTGCCCAGCCACAGGTAGGTCAGCGGGCCGATCACCACCGGCTTGACGTCGTGGCCCAGGGCCCTGGCCTCGGCCACTTCCTCGAACAATTGTTCCCAGCCCAGGCTGAACTGCTGGTCGGCGCTGAATTCAGGCACCAGGTAGTGGTAGTTGGTGTCGAACCACTTGGTCATCTCCTGGGCATGCGCACCGCCACAACAGCTGTCGCTGACGCCACGCGCCATGCCGAACAGGGTCTGCAGGGTGGCCTTGCCGTGCTGCGGGCGAAAGCGCTCGGGCACCACGCCGAACATCAGCGAATGGGTCAGTACCTGGTCGTACCAGGCAAAATCGCCCACCGGCAGCAACTGGATGCCGGCCTGGCGCTGCAGGGCCCAGTGGGCCTTGCGCAGTTCGCTGCCCACAGCACGCAGGCCCGCCTCGTCGAGCTCGCCTTTCCAGAACGCTTCCTGCGCCTTTTTCAGTTCGCGGTCGCGACCGATACGGGGGAATCCGAGTGAGTGGGCCAATGCCATGACAATGCTCTCCTTAGGGGGTGATGGCAGCCATTGTCGTCAGGGCCGCAGAATGAGACAAACTCATTTAATTTCACATCAAATCAAGTTCTGCTCATGTAAAGACATCGACAGCGCTGCGCCTGGAGGCGCAACCGGCTGGCCGGACAGGGTTGCGAGGCCCCTGATCTGCGCCTAAGGTCAAACGACCCCGAAGCGAGATGACGTCATGCCCAACGCCTCGAACCCCGCCGTACTTGCCCTGATCGGCAACACCCCGATGGTGCAGGTGAGCCGCTTCGATACCGGCCCCTGCACACTGTTCCTCAAACTCGAATCACAGAACCCCGGCGGCTCGATCAAGGACCGCATCGGCCTGGCCATGATCGATGCCGCCGAGCGCGACGGGCGCCTGCGCCCCGGCGGCACCATCGTCGAGGCCACCGCCGGCAACACCGGCCTGGGCCTGGCGCTGGTCGGGCGGGCCAAGGGCTACCGGGTGGTGCTGGTGGTGCCCGACAAGATGTCCACCGAGAAGGTGCTGCACCTCAAGGCCATGGGCGCCGAGGTGCACATCACCCGCTCCGACGTCGGCAAGGGCCACCCCGACTATTACCAGGACGTGGCCGCACGGCTGGCGGCGGACATCCCCGATGCGTTCTTCGCCGACCAGTTCAACAACCCCGCCAACCCGCTGGCCCACGAGACCAGCACCGCCCCGGAAATCTGGGCGCAGACCCAGCACGATGTGGACGCCATCGTGGTCGGCGTGGGCTCGGCCGGCACCCTTACCGGGCTGACCCGTTTCTTCAAGCGCGTGCAGCCGGGCCTGGCCATGGTGCTGGCCGACCCGGTGGGCTCGGTGATGGCCGAGTACAGCCGCAGCGGCACCCTGATCACGCCTGGGGCGTGGGCAGTGGAAGGCATCGGTGAGGACTTCGTGCCCTCGATCGCCGACCTCTCCAGCGTGCGCCAGGCCTACTCGATCAGCGACGAAGAAAGCTTCGAGCATGCGCGTCAGCTGCTGCGCGCCGAAGGCATTCCGGGCGGCTCCTCCACCGGCACCCTGCTGGCCGCCGCGCTGCGCTACTGCCGCGAGCAGACCGAACCCAAGCGCGTGGTCAGCTTTGTGTGCGACACCGGCACGCGCTACCTGTCCAAGGTCTACAACGACCAGTGGATGACCGACCAGGGCCTGCTGCAGCGCACCCGCTACGGCGACCTGCGCGACCTCATCGCGCGGCGCTTCGAGGATGGCCGGGTGATCAGCGTGCGCCCCGACGACACCCTGCTCACTGCCTTCCAGCGCATGCGCCTGGCCGACGTGTCGCAATTGCCGGTGCTGGTCGATGGCCAGCGCCTGGTGGGCGTGATCGATGAATCCGACATCCTGCTGGGCATGCATGAAGACCCGTCGCACTTCTCCCTGAGCGTGGCCAGCGCCATGACCGACCAGCTGGAAACCCTGCCGCCGTCTGCCAGCCTGGCGGCGCTGCAGGCCGAACTGGACCGTGGCCTGGTGGCGATCATTGCCGACGCCTCGGGCTTTCACGGCCTGATCACCCGTGTCGATATGCTTAACCACTTGCGCAGAGCACTCCCATGACCCAGCACGACAAGACCGCCTTCGCCACCCGCGTGATCCATGCAGGGCAATCGCCCGACCCATCCACCGGCGCGCTGATGCCGCCGATCTATGCCAACTCCACCTACATCCAGCAGAGCCCCGGCGTGCACAAGGGCCTGGACTACGGGCGCTCGCACAACCCCACGCGCTGGGCACTGGAGCGCTGCGTGGCCGATCTGGAGGGCGGCACCCAGGCGTTCGCCTTCGCCTCCGGGCTGGCGGCGATCTCGGCGGTGCTCGAACTGCTGGATGCCGGCTCCCACATCGTTTCGGGCAATGACCTGTACGGCGGCACCTTCCGCCTGTTCGAACGGGTGCGTCGGCGCAGCGCCGGGCACCGCTTCAGCTTCGTCGACCTGTCCGACCTTGCCGCGTTCGAGGCAGCGTTGCAGGACGACACGCGCATGGTGTGCATCGAAACCCCGAGCAACCCGCTGCTGCGCCTGAGCGACCTGGCGGCCATCGCACGCCTCTGCCGCGCACGCGGCATCCTCTGCGTGGCCGACAACACCTTTGCCAGCCCATGGATCCAGCGCCCGCTGGAACTGGGTTTCGACATCGTGGTGCACTCGAGCACCAAGTACCTCAACGGGCATTCGGACGTGATCGGCGGCATTGCCGTGGTGGGTGACAACGCCGAGCTGGCCGAGCGCCTGGGCTTCATACAGAACGCGGTGGGCGCCATCGCCGGCCCGTTCGATGCCTTCCTCACCTTGCGCGGGGTCAAGACCCTTGCCCTGCGCATGGAGCGCCACTGCAGCAATGCCCTGGCGCTGGCGCAGTGGCTCGAACAGCAACCGCAGGTGGCGCGTGTGTACTATCCCGGCTTGCCTTCGCACCCGCAGCACGCCCTGGCGCGCCAGCAGATGCACGGTTTTGGCGGGATGATCTCGCTCGACCTGGCTACCGACCTGGCCGGTGCCCGACGCTTCCTGGAACAGGTACAGATCTTTGCCCTGGCCGAAAGCCTGGGCGGTGTGGAAAGCCTGATCGAGCACCCGGCGATCATGACCCATGCCACCATCCCCGAGCAGACGCGCGCGCAACTGGGCATTGGCGACGCCCTGGTGCGCCTGTCGGTAGGCGTGGAAGACTTCGATGACCTGCGCGCAGACCTGGCCCAGGCACTCGCACGTATCTGACCCCCATCAGCGCAAGCCAGCCCCTTGCTTGCGCTGATTGCTCAATGCCCGCCGGCTGAATATACTTGATAACTATTCTCATTCGGTACGGGCGCCACACGATGACCTCCCCTCCTTGCGGCTACCGTACCAACGTGGCCAGCCTCTACAGCGACAATCACGGCTGGATCCAGCAGTGGCTGGCGCGGCGTCTGGGCAACGTGCACGATGCCGCAGAGCTGGCCCACGACGTATTCCTGCGCCTGCTCGCGCAACCGCGCGAGTTCAGTAGCGACGGGCATGCGCGGGCCTACCTGAGTACGGTGTCCAAACACCTGTATGTGGATTTCCAGCGCCGCAAGCAGGTCGAGCGTGCATGGCAGCAGACGCTGGCCAACCAGCCGCGACGCATCGCCCCCTCCGAAGAGCACCAGGCGTTGATCCTGGAGACCCTGGGCCAATTGCAGGCCATGCTCGAACGCTTGCCGGCACCTGTGGCCGAAGCCTTTTGCCTGGCGCAATTGCAGGGCCTGAACTATCGCCAGATCGCCACGCAGCTGGGTGTAAGCGAACGCACGGTCACCAAGTACATGGCCCAGGCCATGCTCCAGTGCCTGCTGCTGGAAGTGGAGCTGGACGGGGCCTTGCTGTGAGCGCGGCCCTGGACTCTGCCACCCTGGAGCAGGCCGCCGACTGGTTCGCACGCCTGCGCGCCGCGCCAGCCGATGCGGCCTTGCGGGGCCAGTGGCAACAGTGGCTGGAACAACAGGAACAGCATCGTATCGCCTGGACCTACGTGGAGCGCATCAGCCAGCGCTTCGACAGCCTGCAACCGCAAGCCGGGGCGGCGCATCAGACGCTCGCCAGCCTGCGGCGTACGCAACGCTCCCGCCGCCAGGTGCTAAGCAGCCTGTGCGTGCTCAGCGGTGGGGCAACGCTGGGCTGGCTGGGCTGGCAACGCCACTGGGTGGACGACCTGCAAGCGCTCACTGCCGGCACCACCACCGCAGTGGGCGAGGTACGTCGCCAGGTGCTGGCCGACGGTACCCTCCTGTGGCTCAACAGCGCCACCGCCCTGGATGTACAACTGGACGGGCAGCGCCGGCTGCTGACCCTGTACAGCGGTGAAGTGCTGATCGAGACCGCCGCTGAGGCGCGGCCCTTCCAGGTGCAGACCCGGGCCGGCAGCCTGGTGCCCCTGGGTACGCGCTTCAGTGTGCGCCAGCAGGGCGCCCGCACCCTGCTCAACGTGTACGACGGCGCGGTACGCGCCACCTGTGCCGCCAGCGCAATACAGCGGGTGGCCAATGCGGGGCAGGGCCTGGGCTTCGATGCCAGCACCATGGCCGCCACCACGCCGGCCTGCGCCCAACGCCAGGCCTGGAGCCAAGGCCTGCTGGTGGCGCAGGACATGCAACTGGGGGATTTCATTGCAGAGCTGGCCGACCATCGACGCGGGCACCTGGCGGTGAACCCGCTGATCGCATCGTTAAGGGTCATGGGCACCTACCCGCTCAACGATACCGACCAGGTGCTTGCCATGCTCGAAAGCGCCTTGCCGGTGCGAGTGTCGCGACGCTTCGACTGGTGGGTGACCCTGGAGCCTGCCGAAAAATAAAAAGCGTCAGGTGCTTCCGGTTTTTGCGGCTCATTCGAATTAGAGGAGAACACCCTTTCACCCCTGCGCGCCCGAAGGATTCTGCATGCCACTCGCCTCTGCCCCTGCCCTGTTGAAACGCCCCCTGGCCCTGCTCATTGCACTCGCCAGCGGCGCCGCCACCGCCGCGCCACTGGACATCCCCGCCGGCCCCCTGGCCAGCCAGTTGAACCAGCTGGCAAGCCAGGCCGGTATCTACCTGGCCAGCGACGCCGCCCTGACCGCCGGCAAACAGAGCCGGCCCGTGACCGGCGCAAGTACCCCTGAGCAGGCCCTTCACGGCATGCTTGCCGGCACGGGCCTGAGCGTGGTGCGCACTGGCGAAAACCGCTACCAGCTGATCACCGCCCCCACCGGCAACGCCGTGGAACTGGGCGCCACCAGCATCAACGGCGCAGGCCTGGGCGAGACCACCGAGAACACCGGCGCCTACACCACCGGCCAGACCCGCACCGCCACCAAGCTCGGCCTGTCATTGCGCCAAACCCCGCAGTCGGTCACCGTGATCCCGCGCCAGGTACTGGACGACCACAAGCTTGCCTCGCTCGACGATGTGGTCAAGTTCACCCCCGGCCTGTCGAGCAACCACCGCGACAGCGACCGCTATACCTTCTACTCGCGCGGTTTCCAGATCCAGAACATACAGTACGACGGCATCCCGACCCAGGTGGCCAACGAGTCGCAGCAATTCACCAGCACCCTGTCGGACATGGCGATCTACGACCGTGTCGAAGTGGTGCGCGGTGCCACCGGCCTGCTCAGCGGTGCGGGCTCGCCCTCGGCCACCCTGAACCTGGTGCGCAAGCGGCCCACGGCCGACTTCCAGGGCTACGTCTCGGGAGAAGCCGGGGCCTGGGACCGCTACCGGGGCGAATTCGACGTCGCCGGCCCGCTGACCGACTCGGGTACGGTGCGCGGCCGCCTGGTCAGCGCCTATGAAACCGCCAACTCGTTCGTCGACTGGTACAAGACCGACAAGCGCGTGATCTACGGCGCACTGGATTTCGACCTGAGCGAAAGCACCCTGCTGCGTGTGAGCCTGGACTACCAGAACAACAACTCCGACGGGGTCAGCTTCGGGCACATTCCGCTGTTCAACAACAATGGCAGCGCGACGAACTTTTCCCGCTCGTTCAACCCCGGAGCCCGCTGGAGCTACCTGGACAACACCCAGTACAACTTCACCAGCGTGCTGGAGCAGAAACTCGCCAACGACTGGAGCCTCAAGGCGTCCTACAGCCACCAGTACGCCTACCGCCGCGGCGTGACCGGTTCGGCCAGTGCCGGGGCGCCCGACCCGCAGACCGGCGCCGGCGTGTCGATGTACATCAACCGCCTGGACAGCTACCAGACCCAGGACAACGCCGACCTGTACGCCAGCGGCCCGTTCGAGCTGGGTGGGCGCGAGCATGAACTGGTGGTGGGTGCCAACATCGCCTACACCCACCTCAACTACCCGACCTATCAACGTGCCAACCCGGCGGTCGACGATATCAACCAGTGGGATGGCAACCCGGGCGGCAAGCCGCACCTGTCCAAGACCGAAGAAAGCCTGACCCGCCTGAGCCAGTCGGGCACCTACACGGCCCTGCGCCTCAAACCCTATGACCCGCTGTCGATCATCCTCGGCACCCGGGTCAGTTGGTGGGATCAGAAAGACGACAGCAGCGACGAACCGACCGGCGCCAGCACCAGCCGCGACCGCACAAAAAAATCCGGCGTGGTCACCCCGTATGCCGGTGTGGTGCTGGACCTGAACGACACCTTCTCGGTGTACGCCAGCTACACCAACATCTTCCAGCCGCAGACCTACTACAAGACTGCCAGCAACACCTCGCTGGAGCCGCTGCAAGGCGACAACTACGAACTGGGCATCAAGGGCGAGTTCTACGACGGTGCGCTGAATGCGAGCCTGGCACTGTTCGAAGTGCAGCAGAAGAACACCCCGCAGTACGTTGGCGAGTCGCCCCAAGGGCGCGAAATCTACCGGGCCATTGCCGGTACCACCACGCGCGGCATCGAAACCGAAGTGTCCGGCGAAGTGTTGCCGGGCTGGAACATCATCGGCGGCTATACCTACCGTGAATCCCACGACAAGGACGGCAATCGGGTCGAAACCAACCAGCCGATGAACCTGTTCAAGCTCGGCACCACCTACCGCCTGCCGGGGCAGCTGAACCGCCTGACCGTGGGCGGCAACCTGGTCTGGCAGAGCGACATCTACGCGGTCAACGGCACCTACGGCACCAAGGCACACCAGGGTGACTACGGGGTGGTCGGGTTGCTGGCCAACTATGCGGTGGATGAACACCTCACGGTCGGCCTGAACCTCAACAACCTGTTCGACACCCATTACTACGACGGCCTGGGCACCTTCAACTCAGGCTCCTACGGCGAACCGCGCAATGCCATGGTGAATGCCAAGTGGACGTTCTGAGGCTGCATCAAGTGCGAACGTAGCGCTGCGCCAGCAACTGCAGCAGCTGATCGTCTGCACCCGCCGCACCGATCACCTGCAGCCCCACCGGCATGCCCCGCACCTGCCCTGCCGGCAGGCTGATGGCTGGCAGGCCGGTGAGGTTCCAGGCACTGGTGTAACTGAGCACTGCAGCACGCACGTCGATACATTGCTCACCCACCTGTACCTCGCGTGCATCCACCGGCGTCGCGGTGATCGGCACGCTGGCCGAGACCAGGAAGTCATAACGATCGAACAGCCGCGCCATCGCCGCCTTGAGCCGAACCTGGCCGGCCTGGGCGCGAATGTACTGCCAGCCCCTGACCTCCCGTGACAGCTCAAGGCGTTCGCGCACCTCCTGCTCGAACAGCTGCGGCGCCGTCTGCATGCGCTCGGCATGCACGTCGTAGGCCTCGGCGCGCTGCAGGGTGAGCAAGGTGTCCTTGAGCTGCGCCACCAACGGCTCCAGCTCGCCGGTCTGCTCCAGTGCATCGCCAAACAGCTGCTGCGCAGCCTGGTACACCTGCCCCTGAACGTCGGCGTCCAATGGCCCGAAAGTGCCCGGCTCGATCCAGCCTACACGCAGCGGGCGACGCAGCGTGGCCGGCGTGCAGGTACGCGCGGCGATCACTTCGAACACTACTCGGGCATCGTCCACATGGTTGGCAATCGGGCCCACGTGGTCGAGGCTCGACGACAGCGGGAACACCCCGTCCAGCGGCACGGCAGCGAACGACGGCTTGAAGCCGACCGCGCCGCACAACGCCGCCGGAATGCGGATCGAGCCGCCGGTATCGGTACCCAGCGCCAGCGGCACCATGCCGCTGGCCACCGCCGCTGCACTGCCGGCGCTCGAACCGCCGGTGATGCAGCGCGCATCCCACGGGTTGCGCGCCGCGCCCTGCAGCGAGCGGTCGCCGGTGGGGCCATAGGCAAACTCGTGGGTCAGGGTCTTGCCCACGATTACCGCGCCGCCCTCGCGCAGGCGCTGCACGCACAGGGCGTCCTGCGTGGGGCGAAAGCCTTCGAAGTGCGCCGAACCATAGGTGGTCACGTGATCGAAGGTGTCGATGTTGTCCTTGATCGCTACCGGTATGCCGTGCAGCGGGCCCAGGTCCAGGCCCTGGGCAAACAGTTCGTCGGCCTTGCGCGCCTGCGCCAGCGACACCTCGGCATCCACGGCGACAAAGGCATTCAGTGCCGGGTTCAGGCGCTCGATGCTTTCGAGCGCGGCCTGGGTCAGCTCGACACTCGTCAGGCTTCCGGCGCGCAGACGCTGCGCCAGGTCGCTGACCGACAGGCCAAAAAAGTATCCAGTGTGGGTTGGCTTGGCCAGGTTCATACAGGCAACTCCATCAAACCGTTGCAGGTGTAGGGGAAGGGACAACCTGCCGGCTGCCGGGGCGCACCATCAGCATCGCGCTCATGCCCAGGGCCGTGGCCACGGCGGCGGCCACGAACATCGACGAGTAGCCATAGCGCACGGTCAGGTAGCCGGTGAGCATCGGCGCGATGAACGAGGCGGTGTTGGCGATGAAGTGGGTCATGCCGCTGTAGGCACCGACGCGGTTGGATGGCGCGGTGTCGATGACCACGGCCCAGTAGACCGAGTTGGGCAGCGCGTTGAGGGCGTTGGCCAGGGTCATCAGGGCGATCACGCCCCACACGGTCTGGGCCTGCGACACCAGCATGAAGCACAGCGTGGTCAGCAGCAGGCAGGTTGCGGCCAGCCAGCTGCGCGCCACCTTCAGGTTGCCGGTGCGACGCAGCAGCAGGTCGGAGATCTTGCCGCCCAGCAGCACGGTGAAGCAGGCGCCGGTCCACGGGATCATGCCCATGTACCACAGCGACGACAGGTTGTAGTGGAACTCGTCCTGCAGGTACTTGGGGGTCCAGGTCAGCAGCAGGAAGGTGACGTACACGAACGAGAAGTAGCCCACCGCATTGAGCAGCAGGTCCTTGTTCTTGAAGAAGTGCCAGATCGGCGCGACGCTGGTGGTCGGGGTGCTGGCGTTGGCGGCAGCGGCACGCTCCTGGCGCAGGAACTCGCGCTCGGCCTCGGACACCCGCGGGTTTTCATCCGGGGTGTTGGTGAAGCGGGTCATGAAGAAGATCAGCAGCGCCAGGCTGACCACGCCCAGTACCACGAACATGCTGCGCCAGTCGCCGGTCAGGGTCTGCAGGCCGACCGCCACCGGGGCGGTGAGCAAGGCGCCCAGCGGTGTGCTGAGCAGGCCCACCGAGACCACGAAGCCGCGCTCCTTGGGCGTGGCCCAGTTGGCCACGCTCTTGTTGATCACCGAGTACGCCGGGCCTTCGGCAAAGCCGAACAGCACGCGGATGGTGGCAAAGCCGGCCATGGCCGAACCGCCCATGAAGGCCAGGCCCATGTCGCCGGCAAAGGCGGTGGCGATCTCGAAGATCGACCAGGTGCCGCCGGCGATCAGCCATACGCGCTTGGCGCCGAAACGGTCGGCCAGGATGCCGCCGATCAACGCACCGACGATGTAGCCGTAGCCGAAATAGCCCAGCACGTTGCCCCAGTCGGCCTTGTCGAAACCGTACTCGGGGAGAATGCTGGCCGAGGCATACGAAATGGCACCACGATCGATGTAGTTGAGCAGCGCCATCAGCATGATGAGGAAGAAAATCTGGTAGCGAAAGCGCGGAACGGGTGGGTTGTTCATAGGGATCTGACTCTTCAAGTGATGGCAGAAGTCAAAAATGCGGCCGCGTCCGGCGTATTTTTATTGTGTTGCCCAAACGTTTGGGTTGAGCGAATGTATTCACACAAAAACATTTAGTCAATCGTTTGGGTAAAGGTTGTTTGCCGAGACAAGCCGTCGATTGGGTTAGAATCGCGCCCCGAAATCAGCCACGGTTGGAAGCCCCTCGAACATGCCCACTCCATCACGCCCTGCCACCTTGAAGTCCATGGCAACCGCCCTCGGGGTGCACGTTTCCACCGTGTCGCGGGTGCTCAATGGCGACCCTGCCGGGGTCGAGCGCGCGGCATCGGCCGAGGTGGTGGCGCGTATTCGCGCGTTGGCGAAAGAGCTGGATTATCGGCCGAACACGCAGGCATCCAACCTGAAGTTGCGCAAAAGCCAGGAGATCTGCGTGCTCATGCCGCGCCTTACCGACCTGGTGATGGCGACCATCTACGACAGCATCGACGCCGCCGCCGAACAGGCTGGCTACCTGACCTTCGTGTCCAATACCGACGATCAGCAACCCCGCCAGCTGGCGCGGGCCGAGCATGCCCTGCGCCGCTCGGTGGCGGGGTTGATCGTGGGCGACTCGCACGTGGGCGAGCAGCAGCCACTGCTGGAGCTGCTGGGGCGCAAGCACATCCCCTACGTGCTGGTCAGCCGGCAGATTGCCGGGCACCTCACGGCGGGCAGCGATGACGAGTTGGGCGGCTGGCTGGCGGCCGAGCACCTGTACCGCCTGGGCTGTCGCGACGTGGCGATCCTGGCGGGCGAGCGGCACGCCTCCACCGGTGCCGACCGCACCCGCGGCTTTACCCGGTACTACCGCGAACAGGGCATTACCCTGCGCCCGGAATGGACGCTCAATGGCCCGTTCGACAGCCTCACCGGGCACAAGCAGGGCGAGTACCTGCTGGGGTTGAACCCGCGCCCCCAGGCGTTTTTCGCAGTGAACGACTTTCTGGCCATCGGCCTGATGGGCGCCGCGCGGGACAAGGGCCTGGAGCCGGGCAAGGACATCGCCGTGGTGGGCTTCAACGACACACCATTGGCCAACGAACTGATCGTGCCGCTGACCAGCGTGCGCCTGCCGCTGGCCGAGATGGGTCGGCATGCAGTGGAGTTGCTGCTCAAGCGCATCAAGGGTGAAGCGGTGGAGTCGATCATTCTGGCGCCGCAGTTGCAGGTGCGGGCGAGCTCGGGATTGCGGGTGGCTGGCTGAAGAACGGCTGGCGAAGAGGCCCGCACGCCCACCAATTGCATCGCGCCCTGCTCCCCGCATAGAATGCGAACGATTCACAATCACTTCTTGCGCGCAGGCCCCGACCGACGATGCCCACCAGCGACACGCTCCCTCCGTCCGAGGTCGACCTGCTCTACCGTACCCACCACTCATGGCTCAACACCTGGCTGCAGCGCCGCGTTGGCTGTCACGCCCACGCCGCCGACCTGGCCCAGGATACCTTCGTGCGCCTGCTCAAGGCTCGCCACGCGCACCCGCTCAAGCAGCCGCGTGCCTACCTGAGCAGCATCGCCCGCGGCCTGATGATCGACCAGTTCCGCCGCCGCGCGCTGGAACAGGCCTACCTCGAAAGCCTGGCCCACCTGCCCGCCGCGCACGCGCCCAGCGAAGAACAGCGCTGGATGATCCTCGACACACTGCAACGTCTCGACCGCCTGCTGATGCAGCTCAAGCCACGGGTGCGCCAGGTGTTTCTGCACGCGCAACTGGACGACATGAGCTGCCCGAAAATCGCCGAACAGCTGGGTGTGTCCCGCGCCACGGTGGAGCGCGACCTGGCCAAGGCCATGGGCGTCTGCTATCGGTTGCGCCATGCCCGGGGCTGAGCCAGCACCGGGCCAGGCCCACGTTGAGCAGGCCATCGAATGGCTGGTGCAACTGCACTACAACACGCCCACCGTACAGGCCGAACAGGCCTTTGGTCGCTGGCTCGACCAGCACCCGCACAACGCCCTGGCCTGGGCCCAGGTCCAGGCCATGAGCGAAGAGTTCAGCAGCCTGCCCCGCGAGCTCAGTCGGCGCACCCTGGAGGGCACGCAGCGACGCAGCATCAGCCGGCGCGACAGCCTCAAGCTGCTGGGCCTGCTCGGCGCCGCCGGCACCCTGGGCTGGGTCGGTCGCGAGCCGCTCGGGCTGCCCACCCTGCTGGCCGACAAGCACACCGCCACCGGTGAGCGGCGCACCTTCCACAACAACGACGGCAGCGTGATCCAGCTCAACACCGCCAGCGCCATCGACCTGCGCTTCGCGGCCGACCTGCGTGCGCTGAGCCTGATCCAGGGCGAGGTGTCCATCGATACCGGCAACGACCCACGCCCCCTGCGCGTGACCACCCGTGACGGTGTACTGCAAACGCAAGGCTCGCAATTGCTGGTACGCGAACGTACCGACGGCACCCTGCTGGCGGTGCGCCAGGGCAGTGTGACGCTGTACCCCGGCAACGGCACCGCGCCGCGCATCGCCCGCCCCGGCGAGCAACTGCTGTTCAGCGCCAGCGGCCAGGTCGGCCCGGCCGTGACTCACGCCGACCCGTGGGGCTGGCGCGAAGGCGTGCTCAGCGTGCAGCGGATGCCCCTGGGCGAGTTCATCGCCGAGCTGTCGCGCTACCGCCCCGGCGTGCTGCGCTGCGCCGAGGCGGTGGCCGGGTTGAAGGTGTTCGGCACCTATCAGCTGGCCGACACCGACCAGATCCTGGCGCTGGTGGCCGAGGCACTGCCGATTCGCATCGACTACCGCACCCGCTACTGGGTCAGTGTCAGCCCGGCTTGAATCTGTTTGAAAAATAAATGAGGTGGTTTCTCATTCAGCTTCGGCCTGTAGGGATAAAGGCGAAACGTCTGTCTCTTCTCAGGAGCCCCGAATGATCCACCCCAGTGTTGCCCGCCCCGATCCCCTTCAGCGCGCCGTGCGTGGCGCCTTGCTCGGCCTGGCCCTGAGCGCCGCCGCTGCGCCGTTGCTGGGCGCTGCCGCACCTGCGGCCACCCAGCAGGTGCAACGCTGGAACATTCCCGCAGGGCCCCTGGACGCAGCACTTGAGCAGATGGCCCGCCAGGGTGGGCTGAACCTGTCGTATGACGCCGCCAGCCTGCAGGGCAAGACCACCGCCGGCGTGTCCGGCAGCCACGACAACGCCCAGGCCCTGGCGCTGCTGTTGCAGGGCAGCGGCGTGCAGGTGCAGCAGAAGTCGGCCAACAGCTTCCTGCTGCTGCCGGCGGTGGACATCGGCGACGCCCTGGAGCTGGGCGCCACCAGCATCTCCAGCGACCGCCTGGGCGAAACCACCGAGCACAGCGGCTCGTACACCACCGGTGCGGTGACCATCGGCAAGATGCCCCAGACCCTGCGCCACACGCCGCAATCGGTGTCGGTGCTGACCCGCCAGCGCCTGGACGACCAGAACATCACCAACCTCACCACCCTGATGGAGCAGACCCCGGGTGTGGTGGTCGACTACGTCGACAGCGAGCGCGTCACCTACTACTCGCGCGGCTACCAGATCGACGCCATCCAGTATGACGGCGCCACCGTGGTGCAAGGCAGTGGCGGCGGCTCGTTCATCCAGAGTGACTCGGCGATCATCGACCGCGCCGAGATCCTGCGCGGCGCCACCGGCATGCTGCGCGGCGCGGGCAACCCCTCGGGCACCGTCAACCTGGTGCGCAAGCGCCCTACCCGGGACTTCCAGGCCTCGGCCAGCGTCACCGCCGGCTCCTGGGATGCTCAGCGCTACGTGGCCGACCTGTCAGGCGCGCTGACCGACAACGGCGCGATCCGCGGCCGCATGATCGCCGTGCACGATGACAAGGACTCGTTCCAGGACAGCCGCATGGAGCGCAAGAACGTGTTCTACGGCGTGCTGGCCGCCGACCTGGGCGAACGCACCACACTCACCGGTGGCATCGAATACACCGAGCTGGAGGCCACCGGCTCGTGGGGCGGCCTGCCAGCCAACTTCGATGGCTCGCCGCTGAAGCTCTCGCGCAGCACCTACCTGGGCGCCGACTGGAACCGCTGGAACCGCAGCAACCTGCAGACCTTCGCCGAACTCGAGCATGTGTTCGACAACGACTGGACGCTCAAGGTATCGGGCACCCGCACGCAGTTTCGCCTCGACGACCACGGCTTCAAGCAGACCTACTTCACCCGCGCCAGCACCACCAACCCCTACCTGATGAACTACCAGGTGACCGAGGGCGACGGCGGCGAAAGCGAGCAGACCAACCTCAGCGCCACCCTCAACGGCCCCTTCCAGCTGCTGGGCCGCGAGCACGAACTGATGGTGGGCGTGGAGCGCATCCGCAACGACTCCACTGCCTCGGCCACCAACTTCACGGCCTCCGGGGTGTTCGACATTCGCGAATGGGACCCCAAGACCAGCCTGCCCGAGCCGTCGATCAACATCAGCGCAAAGCCGGTGATGACCCGCACCACCCAGCAGGCGGCGCACGCCACCTGGCGCATCTCGCTGGCCGACCCGCTGACCGCGGTGATCGGCGCGCGCATCAACTGGTACGACTATGAGCAGGAAAACAACCTCAAGACCTCAGGCAAGTACAGCGTCGACCGCGAGATCGTGCCATATGCGGCGCTGATCTACGACCTGAACAACAACCTGAGCCTGTACGGCAGCTACACCGAGATCTTCAACCCGCAAAGCGCCACCGATGCGTCCAACGCGGTGCTCGACCCGGTCACTGGCGAAGCCTACGAGCTGGGCATAAAGGGCGAGTTCTACGATGGCAGGCTCAACACCTCGCTGGCGGTGTTCCGCATCTACCAGGTGGGCAACGCCCTGGATGACCTGGGCAGCCCCGACCCGTGCCTGCCCAACTACACCAGCGGCCACTGCAAGGTGGCCGCCGGCAAGAACCGCAGCGAAGGGTTCGAACTGGAAGTGACCGGCGAAGTGCTGCCCGGCTGGCAGGTGTCGGGCGGCTACACCTACACCACCACCGAGTACCTCAAGGACACCCTCAGCAACACCGGCAACGTGCTGCGCCCCACCGACCCCAAGCGCCAGTTGAAGCTGTTCACCAGCTATCGCCTGCCGGGGGCATACGACGCCTGGACCGTGGGTGGCGGGGTCAGTGCGCAAAGCGACATCTACTCGCGCAACGGCAATGCCGTGGCCTCGCAAAGCGGCTATGCGGTGTACAGCGCGCTGCTGGACTACCGCTTCAACCAGCACTATTCGCTGCAGCTCAACGCCAACAACCTGTTCGACAAGCACTACTACAAGAAGGTAGGCGCCACGGCCACGGGGTACTACTACGGCGACCCGCGCAACGTCTCGCTGACCCTGCGCGCAAGCTTCTGAGGCCGGCCGCTACTGCGCGGTGCGGGCCGCATAGGCCTTGCGCCGCGAGCTGCGGGCAAAGCACACGAACAGCGCGGCCATCGCCGCCAGTGCCATCGGCAGGCCATGGGGGGCGACGTCCATGGCCGCGCCACTGACCAGCGGCCCCACCAGGCTGCCCACACCCCACAACAGGCCGACGCTGGCATTGGCCGTGACCAGGTCCTGGCCCTTGAACTGCTGGCCGATCAGCACCAGCGCCAGGGTATACACCCCGCCCGCCACCGCCCCCAGCAGCACCAGCGCCGGCCACAGCAGCCACTGCACCTGGATCAGCCACGGCAGCGCCAGGCCGATCAGCATCGCCACCACGCCGCACACCAGGTGCACCGTGGTGCGCTCGCAGCGGTCGGCCAGCCAGCCCAGCGGCAACTGGAACAGCATGTCGCCGGTCAGGATCACCGTGACCATCAGCGCCGCCACGCCCACCGCATAGGCGTGGTTGGTGGCGTACACCGGCAGCAGCGAGAGAATCACCGCATCGAAGAACGAGAAGAACAGCACGCCCATGCACAGGGCCGGTGCCACACGAAAGAAGCCGCCCAGCGTAAAGCTCTTCTCGCCGTCGTCACCGTGCTCCACATAGTCGTTGGGCACTGTCCACACGATGCTCGCCAGGGCCAGGGCATAGCAGCCGCTGACCACGATGATCACCCAAGGGCTATGGGTGCCGAACAGCGCAAGCATGGTCGGGCCGAGCATCTGGCAACCGGTGAAGGCGGTGGCGTACAGCGCCATGACCTTGCCGCGGTTGTGCTCTTCGCTCAGTTCGTTGACCCAGGATTCGCCCAGGATGATCGCGATCCCCATGCCCACGCCCATGCCCAGGCGCAGCAGGCCGAGCAGCCAGGTGGAGTCGAACGCCCACTCGATCAGCCCCACGCTCAGGGCGCACAGGCCGAAGCTGAGCAGGTAGATGGTGCGCCGGGTGAGGTGGCGGCAGCAGGCGTCCACCAGGAGCGCCGAGAGCATCATGCCGGCAGCGGGCGCGGCCGACAGGATGCCGATGTGCAGGGTGCTGGCCCCGGCATCGAGCAGGCGCAGGGAAACCAGTGGCAGGGTGGCGCCCAGGCTCAACCCTACGATCGAAACGGCGAACAGAAGGCCCGCCAGCAAACGCGTGTTCATCTACAACTCCGAAACCCGCCGACGCGCACATGCGCGCAGGCATCAACATGACTGTGTTCTGAAAGCGACGTTCAGTTCAGGCGCGCGGAGGAGAAAAGGTGAAGGCGAACAGGACGCTGCGCCGACGCTTGAGCACCGTATCGCACGGCCAGTCGCACAGCAGGGCCTGGACTACCGGCGGCTTTGCTGCGCAAGGACGGGAGAAACGTTTCATGGGTCGACTACAGGAAAAGGAAGGCCGGCACTCTAGGTGAAACCCCGGCCAGGCGTCAATCGCATCGACGCCTGGCCGGCGCGCTGTCAGCGCTTGCGCGTGGACGGCAGCAGAATCGCCAGCAGCCCGAACAGCGGCAGGTACGAACACAACGTGTACACGTACTCGATGCCGTGAATGTCTGCCAGGTAGCCCAGCAGCGCCGCGCCGATACCGCCAAAGCCGAACATCAGGCCGAAGAAGATCCCCGCGATCATGCCCACGTTGCCCGGCACCAGCTCCTGCGCGTACACCACGATGGCCGAGAACGCCGAAGCCAGGATGAAGCCGATGATCACGCTGAGCACGCTGGTCCAGAACAGGTCGGCATACGGCAGCGCCAGGGTGAACGGCGCCACGCCCAGAATCGAGAACCAGATCACCGCCTTGCGCCCGATGCGATCGCCGATCGGCCCGCCGAAGAAGGTCCCGGCAGCCACCGCCCCCAGGAACAGGAACAGGTACAGCTGCGAACTGGCCACCGACAGGTCGAACTTCTCGATCAGGTAGAAGGTGAAGTAGCTGGTCAGGCTGGCCATGTAGAAGTACTTGGAGAACACCAGCAGGCCCAGCACCACCAGCGCGCCGATCACCCGGTTGCGGCTCAGGCCGTGGGTGGCGGCCTGGCCGGCCTTGGCCTTGAACAGCGCCAGGTGGCCGCGGTACCAGCGGCTCAGGCCGTAGGTGACGATCACTGCAAACAGCGCGAACAGGCCGAACCACACCACGTTGCCCTGGCCGAACGGGATGATGATGGCGGCAGCCAGCAGCGGCCCGAACGCCGAGCCGGCATTGCCGCCGACCTGGAAGGTCGACTGCGCCAGGCCGAAGCGCCCGCCCGAGGCCAGGCGCGCGATGCGCGAGGTTTCCGGGTGGAAGGTCGAGGAGCCGATGCCCACCAGTGCCGCAGCCAGCAGAATCATCGGGAAGCTGCCGACATACGCCAGCATCACGATGCCCACCAGGGTGCACAGGGTGCCCAGGGGCAGCAGGTTGGGCATCGGCTTGCGGTCGGTATAGAAACCGACGGCCGGTTGCAGCAGCGAGGCGGTGATCTGGAAGGTCAGGGTAATCAGCCCCACCTGGGTGAAGCTCAGCCCGTAGTTGGCCTTGAGCAGCGGGTAGATCGACGGCAGCACCGCCTGGATGAGGTCGTTGATCAGGTGCGCCAGCGCACAGGCAGCGATGATACGCATCACCAGCGGGCTGCTCTGGCTGGGCGCGGCGGTGCTGGCGTGCGTACTTGACGGGGCGGTGCTCAAGGCCATGGGAAAACGTCCATCGGGTGGTCGGGATCCAATTATCCAGAATTCGTTAGCAAGCGCACTATTCTTTTCAGTGAGTGGGCTACTTGTTAATAATTCTCAGTAACGCTAGCATCGCGAGCACTTGTGGGAGCGGGCTTGACCCGCGATTGCATCGCCGCGGAGCCAGGCACATGCGCGGTGACTGCATCGCGGGTCAAGCC